>JADGDQ010000046.1 GCA_016744805.1 Sulfurovaceae bacterium | reverse complement strand
CTTCCATTATATTTGCAAATTCAATATCTTCTCCCTGCTCTTTGAGAAATGCGACTAAATAGAGTTCTGATGCTTCTACACCTTGGGATTTTTCTATTGCTAAAAGTTTGCTATAAAGGTCTGATATAATCTCTAATACATGTTTAGAGGTTTTTTTTCTTGAAGCAGTGTAGCCTATAATCTCTTGGGTATCTGTATCTCTTCGAGATTCAAATTCTGTGAATATCCAATAATATCTTCCATCTTTTGCTAGGTTTTTAACAATGGCATTAATATTTTTTCCCGCAGAAATAGTCTCCCAAAGGAGTTTAAATACAACTTTAGGCATATCTGGATGTCTTACAATATTATGTGCTTTGCCTATAAGTTCAGACTTTGAATATCCACTCACTTCTACAAAATAATCATTACAAAATGTAATCTTTCCTTGGGCATCAGTTTCACTTACTATATATCGCTTAGGGTCTAATACTATCTCTTCATCTTTTGGTGTTGGCTTATTCATAATTTTTCCTTTATTGTAATTCCCAAATACTCATTTGTGCTACACTATGCTGAAATTTTCGTGCAGTCTCACGGATAACAAAAGGGATATCTCTTGTCTCTTTGAGTCTAAAATGAGGTTCTAATATCTCTTGTAAGCCTTCTAGTGTATCGAAATCTTTAGCACTCTTTTTGAACCCACCTATCCATCGCTCTTTTGGTGTTGACTCTTCTTGCCATGTATAGGGTGAAGTAAGAATAAGCAGAGCATTTTTATTCAAACGAGAAGCCAAAGAGTCTAAAAACTTTTTGGGGTCATAGAGTCTATCTATTAAATTAGAAGCAAATACCAAATCAAACCCTTGATGGATTTCTTTGAGGTTACAGGCATCTCCTTGCCAAAATTCTACTTTATTACGAATATCATAAAGATTTAATGTACGAATATCTACTTCAAAATACTCTTCTAAATCACCTTGAGTAGGCATAGCATATCGTAATACTCCTGATTGTTTTAGAAACTCGGCATGTCTAATAAATCTAGCTGAAAAATCTATACCTATAACTTTATCAAAGCCTTTGGCAAGTTCAAAAGAACTCCGACCTATAGCACAACCAATATCTAAGGCTCTTTTTTGTGGTAGATGAGCCGTAAGTTCCAAGGCTATATTTGCACATTCTTTGGAATAATTTTCTACACCAAAATAACTCTCACCCCAACCAAAATGACAATATTGTGCAATAAGTTTATCACTTTCATAACTATTATTATCTATCTGCTCTTTATAATTACTTTGTACATAACGAAAGCCAGCATGCTGAAAAAAGTGTCGACGGAATGCATAACGACTCTGCGAAGAAGCAACATTGCCACAACTTGCCCAAGAACCACCCTTGATAAGATTATGTTTTCCATCATAAGTAGGTACAGTAAAATCATCATAAATAGGATGTACTTCAAATCCATCATAAGGATATATAGCTGTACGAGTCCATTGCCAAACATTCCCAACAACATCAAAAAAATCTCCATGCTTATACATATCTATAGGTGTGGATGAGGCATATTTCTGTAGATTATTATTAGCCTTTTTAATTTTGCTTACTGCAAGAAGACGCATATATTCATCTTCTGTTGGAAGTGTAAGAGTGATACCCTTTTGACTACTCAACCACTTACAAAAAGCATGTGCTTCATGGTAATTAACTTCTGCTGGCCAATTCATAGGAAGGTCTATCTCTTGGCTGAGTATACGAAGTTTATATTCTCCATTATTCTCTATCCAAAAAGAAGGCTCTGTAGCCTTATTAAGCTCTCTCCACTCTAAGCCCTCACTCTCCCAATATATATCTTTAGTGTAGCCTCCATCTTTTACAAAAGAGAGATACTCTGCATTTGACACAAGATATTTAGAAGCTTTAAAAGATGAAACTATTGCTTGATGTGAGCCATATTCATTATCCCAACCATAATAACTATCATCACTACTCTTCCCTAATGCTACACTTCCCTCTTCTATAGTAATAAGTTCATTTGAAGATGGCAAAGCTGAATGCAGATAAGGTATCCAATCTTTAGACTCCATTACAGACTCTAGAGCTAATTGGCGAATTAATACCGAAGAGGTCTCGATATGAATATTTTCATGTTCTATACCCATAAGTATTATCCACCAAGGAGATGATTGAGTAATAGGTAAGACCATAGGGAGTGTATCGATAAGAGTATTTATAAGTAAACACACACTATTCCGATACTCCTGAGTCTCTTCTACGCTAGGCCATTGATAATGCTGTTCATCAAGGTCATCCCAGCTCATTTCATCTACACCAACAGCAAAAATAGATTCTAATTGTGGATTGACTCGTGTAGTAATAACTTGGGCTAATTTTAGTTTATTAATAAAGAATGTAGCCGTATGACCATAATAAAAAATAAGTGGGTGACGAAGGGATTCGGGTTTTTGATAATAAACTTTGGAACTAGCAAGAAGTGTAAATAGTGATTCATAACGCATAAAAACAGAGTTAAAATACTCTTTTATCTCTTTCCGTTTCTCTTCAATACTAGTACCATATAGTTTAGGGGAGAGTAACATAGTGTTTACCTTTTGTATTAGACTAAGCTAGAGGATACTATTAGCACTCCTCTATCTTAGGTTATTTTTAAAAGTCCTCTTTCTCTTTAGAACTCTCTATCATTGTAATCATTAGTGTATATATATTGGCAATAACTGCACCAATAACTAAGCCTACAGCAAGAGTATGGTTTCCATAAAACTCTAATGCAAGAAATGCTGGTATTAGATGTAAGTCTGCAACCAATGAGCCAGCTAAAAGTTCTGCTGAGAGCATATTTCTAATACCAAGTTTTAATATTGTTGAGACAACATTAATACTTCCCGCAATAAAAAGAGCTGTAGCAGAATTTTCATAAAGAAAAGCCGCACTTGTAGTAAGACTCATAAGAGTAAAAAAGATATAAAATACTTTTCCCCAATGCATTATATGGTTCCTTGTTCGTACATAGCACGCATTTTTTCTTTCTCTTTTTCTCGTTTGAGGACAAGAGCTTCTTTCTCTCTAAATTCGCTAACACTAAATCCTAACCACATCAAGACAGGAGACGCTACAAAAATAGACGAATATGTACCTACAACAACTCCTACTAAAAGAGTAAAACTAAATCCTCTAATAATCTCTCCACCAAATAGATAGAGCGTTAATACAACCAAAAATGTTGTTAATGATGTAAGTGTAGTTCGAGAAAGGGTTCGTGTAACAGACTCATCAATAATAGCCCCTAAATCAGGGTTTTTAATGGTGCGTATACCTTCACGAATACGGTCAAATACAATAATAGTATCATTGAGTGAATACCCTAGTATGGTCAAAAGAGCTGCTAAAATATCTAAGTTTACTTCTACATTAAAGAGTACAATAGCACCCATAGCAATGCTAACATCGTGAATAAGTGCCATCACTGATGCCAAAGCAAAACGCCACTCAAACCTAAATGAGACATAAATCAAAATACCAATAATTGCCAAAAGCATAGCCATAAGACCTTGTTCTTTTAGCTCATCACCAATCTTTGGACCTACCATATCTACTCTTCGCACTTCAAAAGTACCAGTATCTTGGAGCATAGTACGAATCTCATCGCCTATATCCTCGCCAACTACACCTGAACTACTTTTTGTACGAATAACAATCTCATCATCACTACCAAAATAAGTTACACTTGCTTTATTATATTTTTCTGTCTTATTAAGTATGTCTCTAACTTTGTCAAGCGGAGCATTTGTATCATACTTAACTTGGATTAGTGTACCACCAGCAAAATCAATACCATAGTTTAAGCCTTTGCCTACAAGTAATCCTAATGAGAGAATAAGTACAACAATAGAGAGAATACCAAATCGTTTACTTTTGCCCATAAATCTAATAGGTTCTGTGTATTTAAATAATTCCATACTACCTCCTAAGCTTTAATTCCAAACCAAAACTTGAGCCTTTTGGGATCAATTTTTGGTAGAATCCATTGATAAATTCCATGCGTTCCTAGTATTGCTGTTAGCATAGATGCCAAAATACCAATGCTCATAGTCAAAGCAAAACCTTTGATAGGTCCTGTACCATACGCATAAAGAACCACCGCAGCAATAAGTGTTGTCACATTGGCATCCCAAATAGCAGTAAAGGCATTTGCATACCCTTTTTCTATAGATTTACCTATAGACATACCACTATGCAAGAGTTCTCTAATTCTCTCTGAAATAATAACATTTGCATCAACAGCCATACCAACAGTCAAGACAATACCTGCCATTCCTGGTAGAGTAAGTGTTGCTCCAAACAAAGACATAACAGCCAAAATCAAAAAGAGATTTCCTATTAATGCTATATCCGCTATCACACCAGCCATTCCATAATAAAAGACCATAAAGATAACAACAAGAATAAAGCCTAACATTAATGCTAATGAACTTGATTTGATACTATCAGCACCCAAACTAGGTCCTACACTTCTTTTTTCCATTACAAAAACAGGAGCTAGTAATGCACCACTCCTAAGAGCAATAGCCAAGTCATGTGCTTCTGCAACAGTAAAGTTTCCAGATATTTGTCCACGACCACCACCAATTCTTTCACGAATTACAGGAGCAGAGTAGACCTTGTTGTCAAGTACAACAGCCATTCTTTTACCAACACTCTTACCAGAGAAATCACCAAATATTTTTCCACCTTGACCATTTAAAACAAAATTAATCACAGGTTGGTTATTTTGATCAAATCCTACACTCGCATCTGTTAGCATTGATCCATCTAGTATAGGAATTTCGCGAACTAAATGCTTCTCACTTGTAGCAATATCTGGCAAAATTACATCACCAAAACTTTTTGCTTCATTTGGAGACATAGTCATAACTCTCATAGCTCTATCTTCATCAACAGCCATCATCTGAAGATGTGCAGCTCTTGCAATAAGTTCACGGATTCTTTGTTCGTCTTGAGGTGTTTTTATCCCAGGGACTTCTACAAGAATCTTATCTTCACCCTGTTTTGCAACAGTAGGCTCAGCTAAACCAAATTGATCAAGACGATTCCTGATAGTATCTACAGCTTGACTAATAGCATTTTTTTGAGTTCGTAGCTTCTCTTCGGCAGTTACACTCATAACAAAATTTAAATTATTCTGTGTAAGAACTACACCTTTTAACTCTTTTTTGACTATTTGAGTAACTTTGGCTACATCTTCTTCATCTAAAAGTTCAAATTTCACACTCTCTTCATCTATTTTAAGCTCATCAAAAATAATCTCTTCATCATCCAAGATATACTTAAGTGAGGCTGCTAGGGATTTTACATGTGATTTGATAGCTTCGTCAGTTTTAACTCCAAGTAACATATGTAGTCCACCTTGAAGATCAAGACCTAGAGTAATTTTCTTACCCTCATCACTTTGTGTTAATGAGGGAATAGAGAAGACAACACCAAAAATAAGAGCAAATGCAAAGAGTACAACTCTATAATTAAGCGTCTTCATTTCCAAATTCAACTTTTTTAGTAACAAAGTTTCTATCAAGCTTAACAATAGTACTATCATTTAGTTTGATTTTGATAGACTCCTCTTCAACTTTAATAATATCTGCAATAAGACCACCTGAAGTGATAACTTTATCTCCTTTTTGGAGTCCTTCAATCATTTCACGATGATCTTTTTGTTGCTTTTGTTGCGGTCTAATAATTAAAAAGTAAAAAATACCAAATAACATAATAAGTGGGAGGAATTGTGCGATTGCACTACCTTGTCCTGCTTCCATAGGGATCCTTTTGGATAAAAATTTAATTGATGGGTATAGTACCACTTTATCACTAATAAGAGGCTTTTTGATAGCTCTTTTGGCATCATCATTTCTATATCTTGCATGGCTTGATTTACACTATCCTCTCATTGATACTATATTTGCTATTATAGCTTTGTATCTTCTTTTAGAAGCTCCAAAAAGAGTATGGTTTTTTAGTGGGTTTTTTATTGCTATTTTTTGGTTTTGGTGGATTAGTATGAGCTTTAGGTATTACGGATTCCCTTGGGCTATACCTATAGGAATTTTATCAATAGCCCTTGTATATGGTATTTTGTTTTGGATAATCGCATGGTTTGCTCAAAAAATTCAAGAAAAAAGCTCTATACATGCTCTTTGGATCAAAAGTATTTTATTGCTATCTTTTAGCTATTTACACCCTTTTGGTTTTGATTGGTTTAAGCCTGAGCTTATGTTTGTACAAAGCTTTATAGGTATAGAAAAATGGCATTTTGCAATAGTACTTATTGCTTTGATACTTTTTATTCATCAAAAGAAAATATTCTATCTTGTTCTACTTTTATTTGCATACCAACCATCAAACACGATTATAGATACAAAGGCTCTCCCTACAACAACTCTTGTAACTACTTATATATCTATAAATGACAAATGGAATCCTGCCCTACTCTCTAGCCAAATAGCATTAGTAAAAGAAAAGCTTCAGCAATCTATAGAAGAAAAGAAAGAACTTATAATATTTCCAGAATCAGTACTCCCTTTGTATCTAAACAAAGAAGCAGATCTTATAGATTTTTTTACTCAAAAATCACACCTCATTTCTATTGTTATAGGTGCTTTATATAATGATAAAGGTATTCCTAGGAACTCTTCATATATATTTGACAAAGGTACTCTAAAGATAGCAAATAAAGTAATACTTGTACCTTTTGGAGAAAACAATCCTCTGCCTGATTGGTTAGGAGAGATTGTAAATGCTATTTTTTATGATGGAGCTATAGACTACCAAGCTAGTTCTACTATTAGTGATTATAGTATTAATAATAAAAATTACCGAAATGCAATTTGCTATGAAGCTTGTAGTGAAGAACTTTATAAGAATAGACCAAAAGAGATGATAGTTATAAGTAATAATGGATGGTTTACACCATCTATTCAACCTACCCAACAAAAGCTACTGCTACTATACTATAGTCGTAAATATAAAACAAAAATATATCATAGCAGTAATATGTCGGCTAGTTATCTTATATATCAGAATGAATAAAATATTCTTTGTTTTGTATTTTTTTAGAGTATGATACAGGAATATGACTTTTCCATATACCATCTACTACTTGTGCATGGTAGTAGCATACTAAATTTCCTTCTACATCATAAAGCCCCCACTTTATACGCTTTTTATCTACAGGCTGTGCTAGAGTAACTCGAATCTCTACTGCACCCTCATTTTGACCTATATGATGTCCTTTTGGCTGAGGAGGATAAGGAGGAAACTCTTTCGTACACCCATAACGAAAATAACTATCATGAATTAAACAATCATCTTTAATAGTCTCCCAAACATACTCTCTCAAAAAAAGTTGATCTTGATGTGATCTATTGCGTTGTTTGCTATGGTTAAATTGACTAATCATATTTTTTATATTAGGAAAAATATCTGTAGTTCCACCAAACATACCTGCTAAAATTAAATCTGTATGTGTATAAAAATCTCTCATAATATGAAATCTTTTATCTGATGCTATCCACGCCTCTACTGCCCTACTCTCTTTGCTATTAATAACTGCATCACAATCTCTTACTATATATCTATCTACACTTCTATCACCCATAACCAAAAAACGCCATAACAACATATCGCTTCTATTTTTGAGTGTAGGTTTCAGTATAATTTGTGCTTTATGTGCTTGAAGTCTAGCAATAATATATTTTGGTACTTGTGTATCACAATAAAAACGACATAACCAAGAGGGATAAATTGTTGATGCTAACTCTGCATTGACAATAGCATTTTCACAATATTTTGGATTATCACCAAAAAGTGAAAAAGAGATAATATTTTTACTCTTATCTAAGATATTAAAAGGTTGTATTAAATTTGAGGGAAAAGAGTATTTATGATATGTACTATTTTGTGCCTCTTTAAGTTTCAAAGAGTTAATACCTGATATTTTTGCATTTTCTATATCCCCTACAAGCATATAAGATTCTGCCAAGATATCATGTATATAACTATTATTAGTATTTATATTTAATGACTTTTGAGCAAATTCTATAGCTTTTTTGGGATCTTTGGCAAAAAAATATTTTTGTGTTAGTAGTACTAAATTTCTATATTTTGCCATTAATTATAGTTTTTTCTCCCACTCTAATGCTGTTTTACATATAACTTCTAAATCATCATAATTAAATAATTTTGGATGCTTCTCTTTGAGTGCTGAATTTTTCAGACTCTCCCAAGCATTAAGAAGCTTTTGATTATCAGAAATTAATATAGCTGGGTCTCCTGCTCTTTTGGCTTCTATATCTACCCTAAAATCTACACCACTTACCCTCTTCATAGTAGAGATTACCTCTTTAACACTATAGCCTCTTCCATATCCAACATTAAAAATATTACTATCATTCTCTTCAAGATACTCTAGTGCCATAATATGAGCAAAAGAGAGATCATCTATATGAATATAATCACGAATACCAGTTCCATCAGGAGTTGCAAACTCTTCACCATAGATTGCTATTTTGTCTCTCTTACCCAATACAGTTTGTGCAGCCACTTTGATAAGGTGTGTAGCATTAGGAAAGCTTTGTCCTATACGATTATCTATATCTGCTCCTGCCACATTGAAGTAACGAAATATTACAAAAGAGAGATTTGGATTTGCAAAAGCTGTATCCATAATAACTTGTTCACTCATTCTCTTGCTCCAACCATAAGGATTAATAGGAGCTAATTCATTCTCTTCAGACATTTTCATCAAAAGAGTATCTGTTTGTTCAAACTCTGGTTCACCATATACAGCTGCAGTCGAAGAAAAAATTACTTTACCTACATCATATTTATCACAAAGTTGTATAAGATTTGTAGTATTTACAGTATTGTTCATATAATACTTCAAAGGCTTCTCTACAGATTCAGGAACAACAATACTTGCAGCAAAATGGATTAAGGCATCAAAAGAGTTTTGGGCAAGAATAGTATCAATAGCGTCAAAATTAGCTAAATCTTCTTGTATAAATGAAAAATTTTGTCTATTTGTAGTATTTTTTAGATTTAATATCTCTTCTAATTTTTTAATGGTAGAAGCATGACCTGTAGATAAATTATCTATAATAGTAATATTATGATTTGTATACTCTATAAGTTGTTTTACTACATGTGAGCCGATATATCCAGCTCCACCTGTTACAAGTATATGAAGTTTTTTGGGGGGTTGCACTGTATCTCCTTATATTATAAATTGTATATAGTATAACCAAATGCTACTTTAAATCCAAAGATATGTAAAATATATAGAAATTAAGTGATTTATTAAGAACAATTCATAAAAAAATGATATAATGTGCGTGATGAAAGATGAGGTTAGAGTTCATCTTTGGGTATATAATATGAAGTTAGATTCTGCTTAGACCGAAAGACTCCCCCCGATTTTGATTCCGCTTCCAAAAAGAAGTGAAAATTTTCCTATAAAAGGTACAACAATGGCAGAAGTTATTAACGGAACAGTAAAATGGTTCAACGATGAAAAAGGTTACGGATTTATTCAACAAGAGAATGGTGGGAGCGATGTATTCGTACATTTCCGTCAAGTAAATAGTTCAGAACCAGGTCGTGTTTCATTAAATGAAGGTCAAAGAGTTTCATTTGAAGTTGGCGAAGGTCAAAAAGGCCCACAAGCTGAAAATGTAACACCACTCTAGGTTTTACAATATGTAGGCTTTTTGCCTACATACTCATATTTTTCTACTCTTTTCCCCTATACACTCTCTTTATTTTGTTTACTTCGCTATAATGCGATAAATTTTCTGCATAAATACTAGCTTTTATTATATATATACTAACTTTATACCTAATTGTGTTATCTATTCTTGAGGCTTTACTATTTTTCCGAAAAAACATTAACATAAAGATAAACCTAAATGAATTTTAGTGATTTTAATCTCAAAGATACAATACAACAAGCTATAACTGACGCTGGATTTAAAGAACCAAGTCCTGTACAAAAAGATGCCATACCTCTTATATTAGAGGGGAATGATATTATTGCTCAAGCACAAACAGGTACAGGAAAAACAGCTGCTTTTGGTTTACCAATAATGAATATGATGCAAGCAGATGGTAGTGTAGAAGGACTAGTTATTGTTCCTACTAGAGAACTTGCTATGCAAGTGAGTGATGAGCTTTTCCGTTTTGGTAAACTATCAAACCTAAAAACAGCTACTGTATATGGTGGTACAGCTTATGCAAGACAAATAGATAGAGTAAAACAAGCTTCTATAGTAGTAGCAACACCTGGAAGATTACAAGATCTTCTTATGAGTGGTAAAATCAAAATAAACCCAAAATTTGTAGTATTAGATGAAGCTGATGAGATGCTTGATATGGGTTTTCTTGATGAAATCAAGAATATCTTTACTTTCTTGCCAAAAGAGCGTCAAACTCTTATGTTCTCTGCAACAATGCCTAATGCCATTAGAAAACTAGCCGAACAGATTCTACACAATCCAAAAACAATAGCGATTACAAAATCAGAGAGTACCAATGTAAATATTACACAAAACTATTATGTAGTACAAGAGAGAGAGAGAGATGATGCTCTTGTCCGTTTGATTGACTATAAAAATCCAGATAAATGTATTATCTTCTGTCGTATGAAAAAAGAGGTTGATAGACTTGTATCACACCTAACTTCACAAGGATTCAAAGTAAGTGGTCTCCATGGAGATATGGAGCAAAGACAAAGAGAAGTAACAATTCGTGCCTTTAAACAGGGTGGTGTTGATATATTTGTTGCTACAGATGTTGCTGCCCGTGGACTTGATGTGAATGATGTAACACATGTCTTTAACTACCATATCCCTTTTGATTCAGAGAGTTATGTTCATAGAATAGGTAGAACTGGTAGAGCAGGTAAAACTGGTGAAGCTATTACTTTGGTTACACCAAGTGAACTTCGTACTATCAAAAGAATAGAAAAAGATGTGGGTACCAAAATGGTCACACAGGTTATTCCTACTCGTCAAGAGGTTCAAAATAGTAAATCTGATGAACTTATTGCACAAATAGCTGGTACACAAGTGACTCAAAGAGCTATTGAACTTGTAAAAACACTCCAACATGATATAGATATTGTTACTATTGCTCATCTATTAGCTTCTATGATTCAAGAAGAAAATAATATAAAAGGTAAAGATAGTATTGGTTTAGGACTAGAAGAGATAGAACATCTTATCCAAAGAGCTATGCAATCAAGAGGTAATGATAGAAATAGAAATAGAAGCGGAAACCGAAGAAGACGAAGTAGTGGTGGTGGAAACAGAAATGGTCGTGATGGACGCAATAGAGATGGACATCGTGGAAGTAGAGATAGTAGTCGTAAAAGAGATTAATCTCTCTATACTATTTAGATAATGAAAATAAAATCCATACTCACCAATAGTTTTGGTATTCTTATTTCTCGTATCACAGGACTTATTCGTGATGTTTTGATGGCATCTGCTCTAGGTGCCTCTTTTTGGAGCGATATGTTTCTTGTCGCTTTCAAACTTCCTAATCTCTTTCGTCGTATATTTGCAGAGGGTGCATTTACACAAGCTTTTATGCCTTCATTTATTGCCTCTAAACATAAAGGGGTTTTTGCTACAGCTATATTTTTGCGATTTTTACTCTTTTTAATACTCCTTTCTATAATTATTACGCTCTTTCCAGAATTTATTACAAAACTCTTGGCATGGGGATGGAGTGATGAACTTATCACTCAAACAGCAACAATGACTGCCATTAATTTTTGGTACTTGGATCTTATATTTATTGTAACATTCTTAGCAACACTCTTACAATATAAAGAACATTTTGCGACAACTGCTATGTCAACTATTCTTTTGAATATATCTATGATAATTGCTCTTTATATCTATATGAAAGATGATCCACAAAGTGTTGCTTATGCTCTTAGTTTTGCCGTACTCATAGGAGGAACACTACAAGTAATAGCTCATCTTATAGCAATTAAAAAATTTAATCTTCATAAACTTCTTGTAGGAGGATGGAATTATCGAGACAAAAAAGATGTAAAAGAGGAACAAAAACACTTTAAGTCTCTTTTTTTACCAAGTATACTAGGTAACTCTACACCACAAATATCTGCATTTGTAGATACTCTGCTTGCAACATTCCTAGCCACAGGTTCAGTCACCTACCTCTTCTATGCCAATAGAATCTTCCAATTACCACTTGCTATTATAGCTATTGCTACGGCAACTGTACTTTTTCCTTCTGTCTCTAAAGCACTCAAACATGGTGATGAAGTATCTGCGTACAATAACTTAGATAAAGCATTTTGGTTACTTTTGTCACTACTTGGAGCAGCAATGGCTGGAGGTATTATATTAGCTGAACCTATTGTATGGTTACTTTTTGAGAGTGGTAATTTTACCCAAGACAAAACTATAGAGACTGTAAAAGTACTACAAATGTATATGATAGGGCTTCTCCCTTTTGGGCTTGCCAAACTTTTTTCTCTTTTTTTATACGCATCTCACAGACACCTTAAAGCAGCCAAAATATCTCTGTACTCTTTAGTTGTAAGTATTACATTTTCACTTATACTTATGCAACCATTAGGTGCTAGCGGTTTGGCTCTTGCAGGAAGTATTGGTGGATGGGTACTTTTTGTATTTACAGTCAAAGAGGTTGGTATTGAGCGGTTTGTAGCTATAGTTAACTCCAAAAAATTACTCTATTTTGTTATTTTTATACTCGCTTTTTCTTTTTTACTGTATGAGATTAATATTTTTTTACTAGACTGGATTAGAGAGAGTGTATAAGTATTAGTTCCTCTTAGCCCATCAACTCTATAAATCATCATAATATTTTAATAAATAAGTAACTATTTATATTTTTTTAAGTAAAATTTTTTCAGAAAGTATAAGAGAACCTTGCAACCCGCATAGTGTATCGCTATGTATGTAGAGAGTCTATCAAAGCTTTATTAACACACTCTTTACTATTACAAATAGCACTATGTATAGCATATTCGTAGTGGTCTTGTAAAGTCAAATAGTGCCATACATAGTGCTATTTGTGTCGAGTTGAGTGTGCTAATATTAGAATGAACGAAGTGAAACTCTTATACTTTTCAATGCTCTGCATAATACTTCCAACACCATATACAATCATAAATATACTATATATAGGAGATACTCCATGTCCGAAAAACAGATGAGTCGTCAAGAGCTTTATGATGAGATTAAAAAAACCTCCAAAGAGAGCTTTATCCTTGATGAGATGAAACGGCTTGGATTTTGGGATGCATCCAAACCAAAAGTAGCCCAAGAGATTATAGAAAAAAAGGTCAAACTCCAACAAGAGATCCAAGGACTTTCCAAGAAAATAAGAGATCCTAAAAGTGTTCTCAAAGAGATTCACAAAGAACGGATGCAAGAGGCTTTACTAAGAAGAGAAGAGACAAAAGCTAAACGAGAAGCTAAGATAGAAGAAAAAGCTAAAGAGCGTCAAAAACAAAAAGAGACAAAAATAGGCTTTATTGGTACTGCTTTTATAGATGATTTAGGTCAAAAAGAGTCTAAGCAAGAGCTTTTAGATAGCAATCATCTTTTCCTTATTCAAGATAGCAAAGATTTGGCATCCAAGATGGGTATTACTCTCAAACAGTTACGCTTTGTAACCTATACACAAAAACTTTCAAAAAGATGTGACTATGTTCACTTTAAGATAGCCAAAAAAACAGGCGGTGTGAGAGAAATTTCTGCACCAAAACCACAACTAAAGCGTCTACAGTACTGGATACTTGAAAATATTTTAAACAAAGTAGAGGTAAGCCAACAAACACATGGTTTTGTAAGCAACCGTAGTATCCTCTCTAATGCCACACCGCATGTAGGTAAAGATGTCGTTATCAACTCTGATCTACAAAACTTTTTTCCAACACTCTCTTATCCTAGAGTCAAAGGGCTATTCAAAAGCTTGGGATACTCTGCAGAAATTGCTACTATTTTGGCACTTTTGACCACTCAAGCCCAACAAAAAGAGGTTCTTGTAGATGGAGAAAAGCTCTATCTCTATACAGGAGAACGCTACCTACCACAAGGTTCTCCTGCTAGTCCTATGATTACCAACCTCATCTGCCGAAAACTAGACAAACGAATGCAAGGAGTTGCAACAACTTTAGGATTTAGCTATACACGCTATGCTGATGATATGACTTTTTCTGCCAATGAATACTCTAATATCAATAAAATGCTCTATTGGATGCAAGGTATCATCAAAGATGAGGGCTTTATTTTGCACCCTAATAAGACACGCATTATGAAAAAAGGCTCTTCACAAGAGGTCACAGGTATCGTAGTCAATGAAAAACCTTCTATCAATAGAAAAGAGCTCAAAAAATTCCGAGCCTTGCTCTATCAAATAGAACAAACTGGTCTAGAGGGAAAATCTTGGCATGGAAAAAGTGAAAACCTTATTGCGGTGATTTGGGGATATAGTAATTTTATCAAAATGGTAGACAAGCAAAAAGGTGCAAAATATATAGCACAAGTAAAAGCTATTATGCAAAAATATCCATTAGAACAAAAAGCCTCAACAACTCATGATTTTAGAGTCAAATCAGCCAATGGGCAACAACCATGGGAAAATAAGCCAATACTAAAGTCTGAAATTGTAACGCAAACAGCTATAAGTATTGAAAAAGAGGTAGTTTCTACTCCCTCTTTTACCCATAATATTTTAAATATGTTTAGAAAGTAGAGGTATTTTATGAAAATTATTCAACAAACACACTTACACTATCAAAAAGGTACTTCTAATAAGGTCTATAATATCTATCTTGTTGAAGTCTCTTCTAAAAATTATTTGGTTAATTTCTCGTATGGTCGCTTTGGAGGGAATCTAAAAGAGGGAAGTAAAACTACTTCTCCTGTAGATTTAACACAAGCCAAAAAAGTTTTTGATACCCTTGTTAACTCTAAAATAAAAAAAGATTATACCGTTGATTCAGGTTTTGATTCGAGCAAAGGCAAAGAGAAAAAAGAGCGTGTAATACTCTCTAGCGATGCATATAAATCTCTTCTATTAGAGCGGTTACGCAGAGCTGGAGCCATTGAGAAAAACTCTTTAGCACGCGTAGATAATTATGAAGTATCACGCCTAATCTATAGAGCAGGAGAACTCAAGATAGAAGAGGCAAAAGAGATTATTGTAAAACTCTATACTATGGATACAAAAGAAGAAAATGCCTTTTATTACTCTGTAGCTTGGGCATTAGGACGCTACAAAGATCCTACTCTTAGAGCTATTATTGAATCGTTACGAGGAAAACTTACGAAAGCATCCCGCTATATTGTTGAAGAGGCACTCTTTGCTTTTAACGAACCTCAGGAGGCAGAGCATATTAATGCATTGATACTCCCTATGCAGTTTCAAACTGCTCTTACACATAATCAACAAAATTTTATCCAACAATTTAAAATCCTTAGTGAAATGATTGAATCAAGCTATCAAAGATATAAAGAGAGTCTAGAGTATTGGGAGGATGCCCCTAGAGTGAGTGCAAAAAAAGAGTTGATGCCTCTTTTAGCACAGGCTGACGAAATTTATCTTAAATTTTATATGCTCTGTCTTACTGATAAGAGTAAACATACAATAATGACTTCAATCATTACTTTTTTACCCATTAATGAGTTTAACTTTTCACTCTTTAGACGACTCTATAAGATGGCAGAGTTTAGAGAAGATTATGCCCTCTTAGCAGAGCTTATTACAAAAATAGAGTCTCAAAAGATGGCATGCTATGAGGAGTATGATTATAACTCTCGTAAATATAAAGCAAATATTGGCTGTTCTCGTCTCTACTTCAAAAAACGAAGTTTGCGTTATTTAAATACTCTTGCGTTACATGATGAAAATGCTTATTTAGAATTTGCAAAAAATATTCTCTTAAGTGTAAATAGCTATGAGAAAGAGTTTGAAGCTTTTACTACAGAGTACTATGATAATAATTGGAATTTAAAAACCAAAAAATATGATGCTTTTTCTACTCACTTAACCTTTATGAGTATTATTTATGGTGCAGGAAAACGCTATATGCTCACAAAAACCAAAAAAATGTGGGAGACAGCAAATAGTAGTATCAAAGAGGAACACCGCCCAGAGATACAAAAAGAACTTTGGGACAAACACCCAGAAGTGGCTTTGGATATTTTAAGCAAAAGTACTATAGAAGTGGTTCAAAATTTTGCCTTTACTATTATACAAGAATATCCTAATCTCATAGCACAAGCCTCACTAGATACACTTCTGCCTATGCTAAACTCTTCACATGATAAAGTCCGAGAGTTTTTCTTTATATTATTACAAAAGCGTTATAACCAACATAAAGAAGAAGAGATCATTCATAAGGCTCTATTTAGTCGAGATGTTACTATAGTTGATTATGCATTAGAGATACTCTCTATTGATACATCTATTTTAAATAATATAGGTTTCGTAGTTGATGCTATTTGGTTGATTCAAGAGGAGAAGCGTTTTTATAAATTTGTTAGCTTTATAGAAGAACATAAAAACAAAACTACTATTGTCTCAAAAATTATAGATAGAGTAGAGAGTTTTCCTAAGAAAAATTATCAAAAACGCATACTTATTGTACTCAAAAAATTTATTGCAACTGTAACTATCGAACAAATTGCATATCTTTTAGCAGAAGAGAGTATTAATGAAAAACACTATATTGCACTAGAGTTAATTCGAGATAAAGAGTTTACATTAGAACTCCCATTAGAGTTAAAAGAGAAAATAGCAACAGAAGATGATCCTCAGATGTTGGCTACAACTATCTATCTACTTGGTCAACTCTCTACAGATGAGCTTATAGGTGCGTATGAGATGTTGGTCTCTTTTCTTTACCATAAAGAAATATTGGTACATAAGGAAGCAAAAGAGATTATTATTAATTTAGCAGATAATAAAGAAAATGCAAAAATATTACTCCAAGCTATTATAGAGAAAACCTTTCTCTCTGCTATAGATAGTGTAGCTGAAAATGTAGTATCAGCTGTTGAGGCACTCTCTTTGGCTTATGGTGCAGTAAATACTGACCAACTCTACCGAATGCTTATTGCCAAAAGTAAACTAGCACTCCGTGTAGGTACACTTATTTTATCTCATTATGATGCTAAAGATTTTTCAGTTGTGCAGTGGGCAAGGTTGGCAAAAAATCCAAATAAAACTATACGGACTTGGGCATATAGTGCCTACGCAGATAACAAAGAGATGGTAGCAAATGCCATGCCAAAGTCACTTATGATTTTTGATACGCACTGGGAGGATACGCGAGCATTTGCCTCAGAGTATTTTGAGGACTTTGAGCCTTTGAGTACGGATGATATAGTAGTGATTGCAGATAGCAACTACGATGATATACAGCAGTTTGCAAAACACCTCATACTAAAGCGAGACTTTGATAAAGAGGCACTTATGTTGAAACTATCACAACACCCTGCCCTAACTATTCAAAAGTTTGTCACTGACTTAATGCTTGTTGATATAACTAGTAAAGAGTTACTACAGATGGAGCAGTTTTTCAATACTCTACTCCACTCAGTTAATAGTAATAGAGTAGCAAAAAGTAGAATTGTAAGTATCTTAAATAGTTTTTTAGAGGATAGAGAGGTTGCCAAAATGTATGCTAGATTAGCTTCGCACCACTCTGCTACAATGGTATGGGCAGATAAAGAGCAGTTTGTAGAGGCGATGCGTTCTATCAAAGAACTTTACGCAGATATTGAAGTACCTTTAGAGATAGAAGAGAGTAGACTAAGAGAGGTGATATAATGGAGTTTAACTATAAATTTAAAGGCAATTCAGGAGTACACTCTATCGGAGACAAAACTGCTATGAGCTTTGTACCTGACCTTAACCGCGAACCTACCTTTTTTGTCTCCAAACTAAGAGACTCTCTTAATTTTCGTGAAGCTATGTCGGCTCTTCATGATGTAGTGGTCTCCGATATGACCTTTAAGCCAAAAGATAAGAGTGATTACAAGACATGGCTAAGTAGCCAAGAGGAGATATGGCTAGCTAAACTAGTAGCAGACCAAGAGAAGCACCAAGAGCAATATGATAGAGTCCAAAAAGAGTTACATCATATTAATACTATAGAGAATAAACTTGTGAAACCCTATTATGATGCACAATCAAAATATTTTAACTATCTTTATACAAATGATTATGATAAGTGGTTTGTACTCGATCCTGTGATTACGGTGCATCCTGATGAACTCTTTTTTGAATGTTTTTCACAAGATGAGTCAAGCTATGGAAAGTTAAGTTGCTCCTATGATACATTTAAAGATATAGAAGAACACTCCTATGGAACAACCAATATTGACTACTCTTATGCATTATATAATGAGTTCCAAAAGATTAGAGACTACAAAGAGACCAGCTTTCAGATAGACCCAAGTGGATTTGAAGTACAAACAGAACTAGCGGATGATTTTAAAGAGGAGAAAATTGATCTTCCTGATTCGTGGGTAAGGGGATTTTTGCAGATAAGCTCAGCTATGACGATGCAAAAAAGTTCTTTCAGACTGCATCCTATGGATATGTATAATATTTTGTTGATGCTCAAAAGAAACAGAGAACGCAACTCTCCTCGTTCCCTGCGTTTTATTTTAGAACCTGACAAGCCTGTGGAAGTACTTTTTGAACCATGGGGGAAAAAGCTTACCTTTAGACGCTCTATTTACAGAGGAAAAACTTCTCAAGAGATACGCATTTGGGGGAGGAGAAGACTCTTTATATTAGAGAGACTTCTCCCTATTGCCAAGAGCTTCAAGGTAAGCCTTTTGGGTTCTGGAATGCCTAGTTTTTGGGAGGCTGATTTGGGGAGTATGCACTTTACTTTGGGCTTAAGTGGATGGTCTGCAAATGATTGGTCTGCATCTGCAAACTTTGACCTTATGTCGCCAAGAGCCACGGTTGACTCTCTTACAAGCCAAAAAATTTTTGATGCTTTGAGCAAAAACCATGTAGAGAGTTCATTGAGTCTATCAAAGCGTTTGGGAGTAGAAAAACCTATCATAGAGTCTGCTCTTGGTATCTATGCCCAACAAGGACGCGTACTCTATGATATGCATAAAGAGACCTATAGAGTCCGTGAACTCTCAGCCGATCCACTCCCAATGGATAGACTTAAATTTAGCAACGAAAAAGAAGATAAAGCAAGTCAACTTGTATTGGAAAATATGGTCACTCTGAAAAAAGTTTCTACACAAGATAGGCAGACACAAATAGATGGATTAGTATCAGAAAATAGTAAAACTTATAATACTATGCTAGTTATAGACAGTGAGATGAAACTAAAAGATGGCTCTTGTGACTGTAGATACTTTCTGCACAATAGACTGCATAAAGGTCCATGTGAACATATCTTAGCTACTAGGATTGTATGGTCTCAATAGACTTACATATCTTTCATTATAAAAACAACAAAGGAACATTATGTCAGAAACAACAAACAAAAGATATCTAGAACTCTCATCAGATACAGATACAGCCCATAAATTTTATGAGGTATCTGTTGATGGATGTGATATGACTATTCGTTATGGACGGATAGGAACAGATGGTACAAAATCAACCAAAACTTTAGCTACACCAGAGAAAGCCCAAGCTGAAGCAACTAAAAAAGTAAAAGCTAAAGAGAAGAAAGGATATGCCCAAGCAGTTCAAGGAGTTAGAAAAAAAAGAGCCATTACACGACGAACAATTACTAGTAATAACTCAACGGCAAAACATGCACCTACCTTATGGAAATTCAAATCAGGAACGAATGCTTTTGGTATATTTATTGATGCTCAAAGCTGTTGGGTTGGAAATGAAAAAGGAAATATATTCAAACTAAATCATGAGGGTGAAGTTCAAGAGCAATTTAAGCTAGGAGATGGTGTAAAATGTATTGTTTCTGATGAAGATTGGCTCTATGCAGGATGTGATGATGGGAAAGTTTATGACCTCACAGGAAAAATACCACGAGTTGCCTATGATATTGAAGAGGGTGTAGATATCTATTGGATTGATATTTATAATGGTCTTTTAGGTGTTTCTGATGCTGATGGTAATGTATTAATTGCCAACTATGAAGATGAAGGAATCTCTAAGTATAAAAGCAAAGGAGATTCAGGATGGATGATTCGTTGTGATAAAGAGAGAGTATATCACGGTCATAGCAAAGGAGTAACCGTTTATGATGGTTGGGAAGATCCTGAAAAAATGAGTGATGATGATGTTTGGGATTGTAAAACAGATGGTAATATACTCTTTGGGTGGCAAGAGGAGCAGATGCTTTATGTAGGAACAGCCAAGAATAAGGTTCAAGCTATTAGTAAACAAGGAGTTATTCAAAAAACTTACTCTTGTGATGCTTCTGTTTTCTCTTGTGCTACATCTCTTGGTGGAGAATATATTTTTGCAGGAGACAACTACTCTTCGGTCTACTGTTTTAAAGAGACAGGTGAGCGATTATGGAAATTAGCAACAGGGTGTGGTTCTGCATACTCTATGCAGTACTTTGATAATAAACTTTATATTGTAACAACTACTGGAGCTATGGCATGTATCGATGCAAGTGAAGAGGCAATAAAACAAGCAAATGAAGGTACATTTAAAAAAGCCAAAGATATTAAAGCTCCTAAAGATGTAAAAATAGCTACCTCTACAGAGTTAGAGATCACACGAAATGTAGATAGAGGTGTGGTAGTTCAATGTACTAAAGAGGGTTCAAAACTTCGTATGCATGTTATTTCAGATGGATATGATAAAAGTTGGAATGTTCAGTTCCCTCAAAATCTTCGTATAGAGGGAGCTATGTATGTAGTTGCAGAAATTAAAGAGTCTTCAACTGGTGGTTTCTATAGAGCTTTTGGAGACATCAAAAAACTAGAAGAGTAGCCAAAAAAGATCTATTAATATTTCTAAAATATAAATATTTTTGTTATAAT
>JADGDQ010000045.1 GCA_016744805.1 Sulfurovaceae bacterium | reverse complement strand
ATATAATGAAATAAATAAACTAATAGTAAATAATAGTGTTGCAAAATCTCTAGTTTTATAAATTTCTATATCTGAATAATTCCAGATTAATACAACTAATATTAATGGTGTAAATAAAACTATAGATAAAAATAGAAAAGGGAAAATAGAAAAAAAGATATGTATAATTTTAGAGAAACTAAAATCATTATTTTTTTTTGAAGGGTTCATAATATTTAACCTTAATAGTTAGATTAAATATTATAATTTAATGGTACTTTTAATAAACTGATTAGTAGTAAGATATTTCTAAGAGTAGATATAAATGTCAATTTTTATCCCATTCATAAAATATCTATCTATAGTCTAAACCATAATGGTGGGATACTCCCACCCTACAGTGGGTTAGAGTAAGCCTGATACTAATTCCTGAGCTTCACTTAATATTGTTTCGAGATGTTCTTGGGACAAGAAACTCTCTGCGTATATTTTGTATATATCTTCTGTACCTGATGGACGCAAGGCAAACCAACCATTAGGGGCTATTACTTTGAGACCACCTATGGCTGCACCATTGCCTGAAGCATTTGTGAGGATATTCTCTACGCTCTCACCTGCTAAGCTAGTAAGGTTTAGCTCACTTGGATTAATAGCTTTGATAGCTGATTTCTCTTCTACTGTGGCTGGGGCATCTACTCTTTTGTAGTAGGCTTTGCCAAACTTTGCTTCTAGTTCTGCATAGAGTTGTGATGGGTCTTTTTTGAGCTTGGCTAACATCTCTGCTGCTAAGAGGTTGAGGATAATTCCATCTTTGTCTGTACTCCAAACAGTACCATCAAAACGCAAGAATGAAGCCCCTGCACTCTCTTCTCCACCCATACCAAGTGAGCCTTCTATAAGACCATCTACAAACCATTTGAACCCAACAGGCACTTCTAGTACCTCTACACCTATATCATTGGCTACTCTATCTATCATAGCACTTGATACAAGTGTTTTACCAATTTTGAGTCCTTTTGCCCACTCTTTACGAGTGCTAAAGAGATACCATATTACTACAGAGAGATAGTGGTTGGGATTCATAAGCCCTGCTGTAGGTGTGACTATGCCGTGGCGGTCAGAGTCTGCGTCATTTCCAAAGGCTATATCATACTTATCTTTGAGTGCCACAAGCGAAGCCATAGCCCAAGGACTCGAACAATCCATTCTGATTTTGCCATCATGGTCGAGTGTCATAAATGAAAATGATGCATCTACAGCAGGATTGACTATCTCCATGTCCACATCATATAACTCTTTTATCTTATGGTAGACGGCTACACTCGCTCCACCCAATGGGTCTGCACCTATACGGATACCTGCTGAAGCGATAGCATCCATATCAACTATCTTACCAAGAGCTTTTACATACGGTGTAGTATAATCATGTTTTTGAATATATGCTGTCTTAAGTGCCTCTTCATAAGCGATCATATTTGCATCTTCCAAATCATTAGCTAGTATCTCATTGGCTCTATTTTCTATCCATTTGGTAGCAACTTCATCTGCTGGTCCACCATGAGGGGGATTGTATTTAAAGCCTCCATCTTCTGGTGGATTGTGTGATGGTGTAATAATAATACCATCTGCTTTTTCTGTATGAATTTTGTTATATTCTAGTATTGCAAAAGAGACAAGAGGTGTCGCAACATAGCCATCATCTTGGGCTATCATAGTTGTAACGCCATTGGCTACCAAAACTTCTATTGCCGAAAGTTCTGCTGGAGTGGAGAGAGCGTGTGTATCCTTGCCCAAAAAGAGTGGACCAGTGATGCCCTCAGAGGCACGGTACTCACAAACTGCTTGAGTAACTGATAGGATATGAGCTTCATTAAAACTCTTAGAAAGAGCCTTACCTCTATGTCCTGAAGTACCAAATGAGATTTTTTGTGTAGAAACAGATATATCTGGCATAAGTGTGTAATATGCTGAAACAAGTGCGGGAATGTTGGCGAGATCACTATATGAAGCTCTCTGCCCTGCTTTTGGATTTGTTGCCATCTAAATAACTCCTAAGTGAAATATAGTTTTTATACTTAAACTATAGCACTTTAGGGCTTAGGAGTGGGATTGAAAAGTAGAATTATTTTATAAACTCAATAACCTCATCAAATAACACTCTCAACTATTAAGGTTGTATCCAAATGGGAGTACCATGGATAAGTGAAGTGATAACCTCAGCACTTGATCTTTTATTAAATATTATAATTACTCACCCTTTTCAATTTCTTCTATTATCTTTAAAAGCTGTTGAGCTTGATAAACATCTCTATATTGTTTTTGAGAGAGAATTGTTTTTGCTTCCTCTAAATCTTTTTTATTTTGGTTAAAATATAATATACCCATAATTAATATTTTTAAGTAACCTAGCTCATAAACATCAGAGGTCTTCTTGTAAAATTCACTATATTGATATTGCCAATCTCTTAAAATAAACTTGGTTGGTATAGTTGACCATTTTAATTTTTTTAGTTCTTCTATAGGTTTAAGATTATTTTTAATTAATACTTTATAAAGTTGCTCTACTTCTTGATAAGATTTAAGAGCCTTTTGCTTTTTATTTTGATCTTGATAGAAAATGGCTAAGTGTTTGAGTCTTATAGCTATATCAGGACTATAGACATAAGGGTTCATTTTGAGTAATTTTCTATAATTTTCTGCATCATCACATGCTTCATAAACCTCTTGGTTTTTATTTTTCTGATTGAAGAGATTGGCTAGGATATTGAGTTTATTAACTATATCAGGATTTCTTTTAGCTAATATACTATAGAGTTTCCCTACCTCTTTATATGCTTCAAGAGCTTCTTTATTTTTGTTTTGACTATAATAGAGAGTGGCTAAGTTATTAAGTATTCTTGCTCTTTGTTCTTGAGTTAGCCTTAAAGTAAGTAGAGTTTCATACTCTTTGGTTGCTTCCTCAAAAAAATTTTGTATTTGTAAAAAGTATGCATATTCAAATAAAGAATTAAAACTTCTATCATACTTTATCATTTGCTGATAAGCTTCTTTAGCTTCACTATATCTGCTCTCAACTATTAGCAGTTGAGCTTCCATTTTAAACTTTTGGGCAAACTCTTGCATGTTTTTATCTAGTTGTTTTTGTTTATCTTGAGCTTTTTTTCTTTGTAGATATTCTATTACTTGATTTATCCCCTCTTTGTCTAAAATATCCTTTGCCTCTATTGCGATATCCAGTGTCAATCCATCTAGAGTTTTTTGTAAGTCTTCTACCTCTTGAGTCTTTTTATGCAAAGATTTTTTGAGTTCATTAATCTCATAAGAGAGTTTATATTTCTCTTCTAATGTAGTAGAATTTGATAATTTCACTTCTAAATCATCAATTTTATCTTGATAAGTTTTAAGTATTTGCTTTAATGTTGAATCTGTAATACCAAATGTATTATGATGTCCATTATTAGCAATCCAGCTATTGTCACCATTAATATTCAGAGTATTATTCTGATTAACTGTAGTTTTTTGATTACTATTCATCTCAACCAATGAAAGCACAACTATCAACACAACACCCAAAACCACCAATTCAATAGAACCATGTTCAAAAACAAATGCTCCAAGCTGATAATACCACTCTTCACCCGTTGATGTAAACCAAGATGATATAGCAGTCCCATACTTCCAAGCAATAGCTTGTTGTATAGTAAAGAGTGCTAAGATATAAAAGATACTATAGAAGCTCTTAGAAGATTTAAACATTTTAATGAGTTTAGCTAATGATTCAAAAATAGGATGTTGAAGTTTAGAATTGAATGTATTTAGTAAAGTCATATTCTAACCTTTATGAAGTTTGATAATTATAGCAAAATTGATTGAAGATGCTCCTGCCTTTATAGGTGTGACCATGTCACACGACATGGGAATATTCCATATATCTGTAATGGTCACGACCTCTTATATATCCGTACACACTCTTATCCTGCGACATGATCGCACCTACGGGTACTATAATATTGATGATACCGTGCCTATACCAGTTACTTTATAAACTCAACAACCTCATCAAATGGAAGTCTTATCTGTTGGGATTGTGCGTTGAGTCTATATCCAAATGGGAGTACCATGGCTAACTGAAACTTTGTAGTATCTAGTTGCAATATCTCTTCTACTTGTTTTTTGTCATAGCCTTCTATTGGACATGAATCTATGCCTATACTCGCTCCTGCTGTCATCATATTGGCTACTGCGATGGCTGTTTGTTTTGCAGTCCATGCATAGATATTTTCATCTGTACTCAGAGTCTCTTTGAGATGATCTGCATAGAGTTGCATATAAAAGTCCAAACTCTCTTGTGGCATCTCTCTTCTTGCAAATCTTTTTTTGACTTCACCTGATTCTACTTTGACACTCTCTATACCTGCTAAGACTACAACAAGATGAGAACAAGATGTTATTTGTGCTTGATCCCAACAGGCTGGTTTTAATTTGGCTTTTAACTCTTCATTTGTGATAACCAAAAATTTCCATGCTTCCATACCAAAAGATGAGGGTGATTTCCGCCCTACTTCTAAGATAAATCTTATATCTTCATCTGATACTGTTTTAGTATCATCAAATAACTTACATGCATGTCTAAAGTCCATGGCTTCTTCAAATGTTTTTTTCATTTAATCTCCTTACGCTTTCTCTAAAATTTCAATAATAGTATCTTTTGAGTAAAGCTCACCCATTCCCCACATAGTAGCTGTTTCGTTTGCATTTATTGCTAATGCTTCTATGCCATCTCGTGGGATTCCTGCATCTTTTAGGGTTATAGGTGCTCCAATTTTAGCAAACCATGCTTCTAGTTTTGCTATTCCTACCTCTGCATCATCACTAGCAAAAAGCTCTTTTGCAAATCTTTCAAATTGTGCTCTGTTTTGCTCTTTGTACCATTTCATCCATGCTGGAATCACAACAGCAAGTCCTGCACCATGAGCTACATTATACAAAGCAGAAAGAGAGTGTTCTATCATGTGATTTGGGAAGTTACCACCTGCTGTTCCTGCTGGAGTTAATCCATTAAGCCCTTGAATAGCACTCCAAGCAAACTCTGCTCTTGCATCATAATCATTTGGGTTTTCTAACAATATCTCTGTAGTCTCCATCACTGTTTTGATAATAGATTCTACTATTCTTGAATTAAAATGAGGATGTGTCGTAGCGGTAAAATATACTTCTATACAATGAGATATAATATCCACAGCAGAATATGCCAAATACTCATCACTTACAGTTGTCATAAGTTGTGGATTAACTACAGAGAGTACTGGATTTATAAGTACAGAAGCGATAGAATATTTTTGCTTTGTCTCATCATTCATCACTACAGAATTTCCATTCATCTCACTAGCAGTGGCAGAGAGGGTCATCACTGTAAATACGGGTAGAGCCTCTGTAATTTGAGCTTTATGAATAAAAAAGTCCCAAACATCTCCATCATATTTAGACCCCACAGCAATAGCTTTTGCACTATCTGCCACAGAACCACCACCAACCCCTAAAATAGCTTCAACCGTATTCTCTTTGGCTAATAAAATACCTTCATTTACTTTAGAAAGAAGGGGATTACTCACTACACCTGAAAGCTCTATAAACTCTATATTGTGCTTATTGAGTGAAGTTACAATATCATTATAGAGAGTATTTTTTTTGATACTTCCACCGCCATAGACTAAGAGTACTTTTTTGATACCTGATTGTTCTATATATTTGCCAATGTTATTTTGTTTCTCTTTTCCAAACTCTATTTTTGTTGGATTATAGTATGTAAAATCATTCATTTTGTGCCTTTTTTATAGTTGATATGGAGAATATTATACTTAATCAACTTAAAAAAGCTCAAATAAATCTATTAACCCTTTTTCTTTAATATTTTTTATCTATCTAATTTAATGTGCAGAGCAAGTTCCAGTGTTGATTTGTGGCAGTTTTGCTTCTATATAGGCACGAATACTCTCTTGAACTGTTGGACTTTCTTTATCATAATAGAGACTCAAGCCTACTTCTGCAAATTTTTGGGCAGGTGACCCACCAATACCACTTACAATGAGAGCATCAGGATTAAGTTCCATAATATTAGCTACAGCATTACTACATCCACCACTAGCATGTCCGGGGTTGGCTATCACCTCTACATCACTAACCTTCTCTTCTATAAGAGTCACTATTGTATAGTATTTTGCTTTGCCAAAGTGGGCACCTCTTTTGCTTAGTGTTCCATCTGCTTCATCGGTTGGATAGACTAATCTCATTTTGACTCCTGTTGTTGTATAAAATTGGTTACAAGTTCATGGGCATTTGTGCCATCTTTTTGGCGTACTTTTTTGATTTTAATATCAAATGAGCTAAGAGCTTCTTGCATATGCTCTCCTACTAACTGCACAATAATCCAATCACATTCTGCTAGACCTGCTATATCTTTTCTATGGTGTTGCGTATGTGCTTCGTGGTCTTGACTATGTTCATGGTGGTCATGGCTCTCGTGACCATGGCTATTGTCTATAATTGTTGTAAGTTCTCCATCTTGGTATATTCCAAAGAATGGGGCTTGACCTGTTCGTTTGAATATACTCTCTTTATCACTATCTAATGGTACTGCTATTTTCATAATTACTCCTTTTTTTGAACATATATCCTGAATTATAGTGAACATATGTTCAAAAGTCAAGCTATTTAGAGAAAAATTATGAACATTTGTCTATAATAAAAAGATTATCTACCAAGGAGTCTATATGGCAAGAGGCAAATCCAAAAGAGAACTTCGGTTTAAACCAATGTTTAGGGAGTTTGCTCCTCTAGGCAAATCAAGTAACTCCATAACACTACTTCACGAAGAGATAGAGGCGGTATATTTGATGGATTATAATAATATGTACCAAGAACAAGCCGCCGTTTCTATGGGTATCTCTCGGACTACTCTCTCTCGTATTATCAATAGTGCCCATACCAAAATAGCCACAGCCCTTATTAATGGTAGTACTCTGCTGATAGAAGATGAAAAAGAGGAGTTTACCATAGCCTATAGCACATCAAATCCAAAAGGCTCTAGCACACTAGGAGTACGAGAAGAGTATCTTCTCTTTATAAAGATAGCCCATCAAACAATTCTCTCCCAAGAGATTATTCCAAACCCCCTCTATGGAACCCATGACAAACCTACTCATATTCTGCCAGAGACTCTTTGGGAGAGAGGTGTAAACTACTTTATTGCTAGTGATGCAGGGATAGGATTGAAGAGTGCTTTGATGACCAAAGGGGTCTTTACTATTGTTAAAGAGTCCCTAAGAGAAGAGGATATAGTAAAGATAATCAAAGAGTAGTCTCTATACAAAGCACCTCACCAAAAGGTACTTCTACTGCATCAGGCATAATCCATAAGGTATCATAAGAGGGCTCTGCCTCAGGAAAAGTTCCATACCCATCTGTAAAGTACAAGAGTGCGGTAGGATAGTCTATATTTGCATCAATATACTCAAAAACAATAGCAAAGTCTGTGCCTCCTCTGCCTTGTATCTCGTAGCTCAATGGCTCTCCTGCCAAAAAAACTTGATGCGATTGGATTTTGGAGTCTGCTATAATAACATCTATCTCAAAGTTTGGATACTGCCCCATAATAGACTCTACCTCACCCAAAAAGACTCGTACCAACCTATCATCTACAGAACCAGAACTATCAATGGCTATAACTATCCGCAATAAATCACTACTTAGACTAGGCAGATAGATACCACGATAGAGATATTTCATATTTGGAGGCATAAAACTAAAACTACTTTTGGAGTGAGAGGCGATATACCCATATAGAGCCTCTCTCCAATCTATTTGATGGCTAAAATATTGAGGAAGAGTATATTGAAGGTCTTGGGGGAGTGTGCCTTGTCTGTTCATCTTTTGGAATATCTGCTCGGCAAACTCTTCTTGGTTTTGAGTCTCTTTTTGTTCCTCTTTTTGCTCTTGGTCTTGTTTTTTCTTCTCTTGGGGATTCTCTTCTAAATCTTTTTGTGGAATTTCATCACGAAGTAATTCATAAACCTCTTCTGCATACATTTTATCAAATCTCTCTTGGAAATTTGCTTTTTGGGGGAGGGTCAGACCATTATTAACAAGCATATTATTGATAGTATAATCTGTAGCTAATTGCCACAGCCACTCATACCGTTCACCCACACGCTCTTGATGCCCTAATACAGAATGCATAGCTCCATTGGCCAAAGCAAACTCTACATCTGCTATATCTACACTCTCAAAATATTCATCATTATACTGCAAACTCTCACCATTAGAGACAAATGCTTCTATATCATCACTTTGTTCTATCTCTAAAGCAGAAGCAAGAGAACCAAAATAGGGATGTTCTAACATTAGCTTTGTTTTTGCTTGTTGAATTTTTTGTTGGGCTGTCATAGTTATCTCTTTTTGTGAACACTTTAAGATAATTATATCATAAACAACGGAAATATTCTGAAACTTTTTGGTATAATACTTTTCTAAACCTCTATTCTATTATACTTAGAATAAAAATTATCAAGGAAATAAAATATAATGTTAAAAATAATTTTTTGGGTCTTAGCATGAGTACACCTGCTATTATTGTAGTTATTATCTCTTTTGCCTTGGGTGCTATACTTGCTCTCTTGATGATACCAGTGCTTGTTTGGCTAGAGAGGCGTGGTGCTGGCTTGATTCAAGACCGTTTAGGACCTAATCGTACCAATGTTGGTGGATTTCGTTTGGGTGGTGTGGTACAATCTTTTGCTGATGTGATTAAGCTTGTACTTAAAGAAGAGTACTATCCCAAGCATATTTCAAAAGGTCGCTGGCTTATGATGTTAGCTCCTGTTATTACTTTTGTATCTGCTCTTCTTGCATTTATGGTTATACCTTTTGCTGACAATATTACTATAGCAGGAGAATCACTTAGAGTCCAACCACTTCCTGTTGATTATGGAATATTATGGTTTTTGGCTATTGGGTCTATAGGAGTAATTGGTATCTTTTTTGGTGGATGGATTAGCCATAACAAGTACTCTTTACTAGGGGCATCAAGAGCTGGATCTATGATGATAGGCTATGAGCTACCATTAGGGTTGAGTGTTCTTTCATTTGTGCTTACTTATAATAGTATTGATTTTAATACAATGGTACAGTGGCAAAGCCAAACACTCTTTGGATTCTTGCCTGCGTGGGGAATGATTGTGCAACCTTTGGCTGGTACTATATTGATAATCTCTCTTTTTGCAGAGACTAATAGAGCTCCTTTTAGTGTGGCAGAGGGTGAGAGTGAGATTGTAGCAGGGTTCTTTACAGAGTTTACAGCTATGAAATTTGCTATGTTTTTTATGGGTGAGTATGTAGCTATGAATACGGCTAGTGCAGTAATTATTACTATGCTCTTTGGTGGCTATCAGCTCCCTTGGGTTACTACAGATACTTTACTCACAAATTTTAATACCTTTGCATGGACACTTATGGTGGTACTTCCAATTATAGTTACACTTATTATTCGATGGATGCGAAAAAATAATCGTGTTCGTCCTACAGTTACAAGTGATGGAGGAAGAGCTTTTGAAACAAAAGTTTTGAGTATTGCTATGATTACTATGACACTTATAGTAGAAGGGATACTTCTTTATCTTACACTTATCCCCTCTCCTCTTGGTTCTTCCATTGCAGTCACACTTTTTCAGATTGCTACTTTTGTAGTCAAGCTTATGATTTTTAATCTCTTTTTTATTTTGGTGCGTTGGACACTTCCTAGGTTTCGTTATGATCAAGTGCAACATTTAGGTTGGTATTACCTTTTACCTCTATCTTTATTTAATATTTTTGTTACAGCAATTGTTATTGTGGGAGTATCATTATGAGTCAAAGAGTCAAAGTTGTACCTCGTTATGGGGACACAAACAAAGAAAAACTCTATCTACCTGCTATCTTTAAGGGTATGAAGATTACATTTAAACACCTTTTAGACAATGTAAGTGATAGTAATGCCGTGGATACCCTAGAGTATCCCGAAGAGCAACCATCAGATATTACAAGTAGATACAGAGGTCTGCACCGTCTAACTCATAGAGAAGATGAAACTATAGCTTGTGTAGCATGTTTTATGTGTGCTACTGCTTGTCCATCCAAGTGTATTTTTATAGAAGCCACAGAAAGAGAAGATGGTCAAGATGAAAAGATGCCAAAATTATTTGCCATTGACACATTAGAGTGTATCTTTTGTGGTTTTTGTGTAGAAGCATGTCCATGTGATGCTATTCGTATGGACACAGGAATATTTTCTCTTACAGGTAATAGCAGAGAAGATTTTGTTTTGGGAAAAGAGCAATTACTATCGTATCGAGGTGCGTTTGGAGAGGAGACAAGTTGTGCTAGAAAATAGTATTTTTGCCATATTATCACTATTCTTGGTGATAGGTAGTTTAGGAATGATAAGCTTTAAGCATACTATTTTTAGTGCTTTTAGCTTTTTAATCGCTATGTTAGCTCTAGCAGGTCTTTTTGCTCTTCTTGAAAATAGTTTTCTCTTTTTAGCCCAAATTATGGTCTCAGTGGGTGCTGTAGTCGTACTTGGACTTATGGTTATTATCTCTTTGGGAAGTATCGAAAAAAATATACCCCATGAACCTTATAAGTTTTATTGGATTTTTATCTCTACACTCCTTGTAACTCCTTTGGCGTTACTTATCTACAAAGCCCTTATCTCACTCCATGCACACTTTGAAGAGACAAGAGAAGGCTATGGAGAGCTAAAATCTATGGGTGAAAGACTCTTCTCAGAATGGGTTTTACCATTTGAGGCAGTCTCTGTACTATTACTATCTGCAATGGTTGGAGCTATAGTTATTGCAAGAAAAGAGAAATACTTCAAAAAAGAGAACTATTTTGATAACCATAACCAGCAAGAGGATAACAAATGATACCTGAACAGTTTTTTATCTTATCTACACTGCTATTTAGTATAGGATTAATAGGTATAGTAAGTCGCCGTAATATTTTTGTGGTTTATCTCTCTATAGAATTAATGCTTAGTGCTGTCAATCTATTGCTTGTCACATTTTCACGACTTGATCAATCTATGAATGGCTCAGTAATAGCTCTATTACTTATTGCAATAATTGCTGCTGAGGCTAGTATATTTTTGGCAATGATTATACAACTCTATCGCTCAAAACGCTCTTTAGATAGCGATAAATTTAGCGAACTCACTCAAAAGAAAGGACAACAATGATTCTTTTGAGTTTTATTGTACTTATTCCATTTTTTTCAGCTTTACTATTGGGAATTATATATCTTTATGACCCAAGTAAACCAAGAGAAAAACTTTATGCAACTATAGGTGTAACTGCACCTGCTATAAGTGCTACTATAGCCTTGGTAATAGAAGCAAAACTTCTTGTTATGGACTCTTCTACAGTTTTTCATTATACACTTTTTGAATGGATACATATAGGAGAGTTTCAGATAGAACTTGCATTTATGGCTGATAGACTCACTGCTGTAATGCTCTTTTTTATTACAATCATAGGTACACTTATTCATCTGTATGCCTCTGGATATATGAAAGGTGATAGTGGCTATGGTAAATTTTTTAGCTATTTCAACCTCTTTATGGGAAGTATGCTTCTGCTTGTATTAGCTGATAATCCAATTATTATGTTTATAGGTTGGGAACTTGTGGGTTTATCCTCATATCTTCTTATTAGTTTTTATCACCAAGAACATGCCAATGTTACAGCAGGAAACAAAGCGTTTATTCTTAATCGTATTGGAGATTTTGGTTTTATCATTGGATTAGCAATTCTCTTTATCTTCCTAGAGGGGCATGGATATACATTTGAAGCTATTGAGGCAAATATGGGTCTTATAGACCCTTCTATTCTTCCATATATTGCATTTTTTCTCTTTGTAGGTGCTATGGGGAAATCTGCACAGATTCCTCTTTTTGTATGGCTTCCTGATGCTATGGCAGGACCAACACCTGTATCAGCACTTATTCATGCAGCAACTATGGTAACAGCTGGTGTCTATATGGTCGCTAGGTTTAGTTTTTTATATAACGAAACACCCCATATTGGTGAATTTATAGCCATTATAGGAGCATCCACTGCACTCCTTGGGGCTATTATTGCATCATTCCAAAAAGATATAAAAAAGATTTTGGCCTACTCAACTATGTCACAACTAGGCTATATGTTTATTGCTGTTGGGTTGGGTGCGTATAGTAGTGGTATCTTCCATGTCTTTACCCATGCATTCTTTAAAGCTCTTCTCTTTATGGGGGCAGGTGCTATTATTATTGCACTCCACCATGAACAAAATATATTCAAAATGGGTGGTCTCAAAGAGAAACTTAAGTGGGTCTATATCCCAATGCTTATAGCTACTCTTGCTATTAGTGGTATTCCTCCATTTGCAGGATTTTTTAGTAAAGATGCCATTTTGATTACTGCATTTAGTTCTCAACAGTATACTATTTGGGCAATGGGTACACTTACTGCTTTTCTTACAGCCTATTATATGTTTCGGCTCTTTTTCGTGGTCTTTTGTGCACCTAGCAAAAAGAAGCATACTCTCATACCTCTTGCTAAGAGTATGATAGTACCACTTATTATCCTAGCCATAGGAAGTGCTACGGCTGGATTATTGGGTATACCTGAGGCATTTGGTGGTAATAATATCTTTGCATCTTTTGTAGCATTACCTGATGTACCACTGCATATAGCACACTCCACAGAATATCTTTTGAGTGGGCTAAATATACTCGTAGCACTTACAGGTATAGCTCTAGCATACAAACTCTTTGCTAGACGAGTCAATGAACCAAATAATAGTAAAATATGGAGACTTGTGCTTACACATAAATTTTATATAGATGAACTTTATATCTTCTTTATACTCAAACCTCTTCTCTTGCTTAGTAAATTTTTAGCCTATTTTATAGATGGAAAAATTATAGATAATAGTATTAATCTTATAATCTATATCTATCGTAAGGCTGGCATAATTTTTGCTACTCTCCAAAACGGAAAAGTTCGCTACTATGCATTCTATATCCTTATAGGGGTGAGTTTTATCTCTACTTCTATGCTTATTATATTAGGAGATTTCTAATGGAACAGATATTATCAGCTATTATTTTTATACCATTTTTCACAGCCTTACTAGCAAGTCTCTTGCGTTTATCGTACTCAAACCTACGAACTCTTTCTATTGTATCATCTATTATAGTCTTTGGCTTAGTACTTTTTTTGGCTATACAGTATGACCCACATGGTGGAATGCAGTTTATTCGTACAGTTGATTGGATCAAAAACTATGGTATCTCTTACCATCTAGGGGTAGATACACTCTCTTTAGTACTGCTTTTACTTGTAAGTTTGTTGATGCCTCTTTTATATCTATATATGTGGCATGAACACAGAAAAGGCTATTGGTATAATATGCTTTTACTTCAAAGTGGTATTACAGGAGCTGTTTTATCACTTGACCTAATACTATTTTACCTCTTTTGGGAAATGATGCTTTTACCTATTTTTATTATGATAGGGAGATATGGTAATAGCAATCGTCAATATAATGCAACTAAACTTCTTCTTATGACAATGTTAGGTTCTATGAGTATGCTTTTTTCTATACTCTATTTAGGCTATACTCATTTTGAAATTAGTGGTATATGGAGTTACTCTATTGAAAGTCTATCTCTTGTTATTTTTTCACCTTTTATAGCTATTTGGGTTGCTTCTGGATTTTTATTAGCATTTATTATTAAGATTCCTCTTGTTGGTTTTCATACTTGGATGGCTCCTGCGTATGGATCATCACCTACACCAGCAGTTGTTATCCTCTCTGCTATTATGGCAAAACTTGGTGTATATGGTATTTGGCGTTTTGGATTTACCTTTTTTGAAGAGACACTTACACGATATACTCCTCATATCATTACGCTAGCACTTATTGGTCTTATTTATTATGCTATCATTGCTATTACTCAATCATCACTTCGTCGTATGTTTGCTTATGCCTCAGGATCACACTTATCACTTATTACACTTGGGCTATTTTTTGCCAATATCTACTCTTGGGGTGGAAGTTTATATTTTATTATCACTCATGCTCTAGCCTCAGCAGGGATATTCCTTATGATTGGGCTTATTTACAAAAGAGCAAAAACTATCAATATTGACTCTCTTGGAGGAATTGCTTCACAAGCACCTCTATTTGCTCTATTTTTTACATTTTTTGCACTTAGTATAGCTGGAGTACCTGGAACAGGTGGGTTTGTAGCAGAATTACTTATTATTATTGGTGCATTCAAATATAATATATTGATAGGAATAGCCACAGCGTCAACTATGCTGTTAGCTATGTTATATACTTTTTGGATGCTCCAAAGAACGCTATTTGGAGCAGTAGGAGTAGCCACACAAAACTTTACAGACTTATCAAAAAAAGAGATAATAATGTTATTGCCTCTTGCCATACTTCTACTCGTTACAGGAATAGCTCCTTCTTTGTTTATCCCATTTATTGAACCTTGGATTAGCATTACCCTAGAGAGTATTAACCAAAACATAGGAGGTTTATAATGTTTGCTATCATAGATCAACTCTATATCATTTTACCTATGACTATAGTACTTATTGGTGCTTTTACATTGATGATTTTAAGTCAATATAAAATTTTTAAACTCCAACAGTTTAACTTGGTGGCTGTTTTATTTCTTACTATTGCTTTAGCCATAGTCTTAATGCAATTTGGTCAAATACAAAAAGGGTATTTATTTGCAGATATTATTGGTGAAATTTTTATTGTAGATGATTTTGCTTTGTTATTTGATATTATGTCTATTACAGGAGTTATACTTACCCTACTTATCAATACCGATTACTTCCAAAGCCGTAGCTACTTTAATGGTGAATACTTTGCTCTTTTACTTTTTAGTCTTTTTGGTATGATATTATTAGCACATGCACATGAACTAGTCACTGCATTTATAGGGCTAGAGATAGCATCACTTAGTATCTATGCTCTTGTTGGTTACCACAAAAATAACCATGTTAGTAGTGAAGCTATGATGAAATATCTTGTATTAGGTTCTATGACAGGAGCATTTTTTATATTAGGAACTGCACTTATTTATGGAGCTGTAGGATCTACAACACTTACTGATATTGCTATTTATCTCAATGAACCAAGTACAAGTGAAGCAGAACTAGTTATTATTGGTGCTACACTTATTATGATTACAATACTTTTCAAAATAGGTGCAGTACCATTTCATGCATGGGTTATAGATGTTTATGAGGGTTCACCTTTTCCTATTACTATGTTTATGGCTTCTACATTTAAGATTGCTATCTTTGCTATTGCTCTAAGACTCTATCTTCTAGATTTTCTCTCTTTATATACAAAATGGCACTTTGTACTCCAAACTATAACTATTCTTACTCTTGTGGGTGGTTCTTGGTTAGCTATTACACAAACTTCTATCAAACGAATGTTAGCAGGATCAAGTATTGTCCATGGTGGGTATATGCTCATTGCCATTACCTCCATAGGCACAGGTTCACAAATTGCAGTACCTGCTATTATGTTCTATCTTATAGCCTACTTTTTAAGTGCTGTAGGAGCATTTGGAATACTTAGCTATATCTCTGCTAGTGGTATCAAACAATTAACTTATGAAGATTTTAAAGGCTTTTCAGAACGCCGTCCTTATCTTGCTATCTTTATGTCTATTTTTATGCTGTCATTAGCAGGATTTCCCTCAACTATAGGATTTTTAGGTAAATTTTATATATTTACTGCTGGTGTAGAGTCTGAACAATTTTTATTAGTAGGGCTAGGTATTATTACTGCATTTATATCCATATACTATTATTTTAAAGTTATAGCTATGATGTACTTTTATCCCAATAATGAAGATCAAAAACCAATACGACGGACATTTAGTTCTGCCCTTATTGTATTGATGGCTATTTTAATAATATGGGGTGGCATTGGTACAAGTCTTATACCATTTATTCCAAGTGCTGATGCTCTTATAGATATAGCTAAAGATGCTATTAATTCTATAGGATAAAGCTAAATAAATAAAAGTTTCAGTAACTTTCAGTTTAAAGTTACTGAAACTATGGCAAAATTAATACTTTCATCTTTTCTAATGGATTTTTACCAAGAATTTATTAAAAAAATATGAAAGAGTAAATATGATTGAACAAGTTATAGCTTTAATAGGTTTATTAATAGGATTAGTCTCTTTAGTTAAATTAAATCCTCTTGGTATTGATGGTTTTCTAAGAAAAGAAGCCAAAAGAGGTCTTCAGAATAATTTTAAAACTGATAATGATTGGCACTCTGAAGGTCGTGTTTATACAGAAGGCTTAACTCTTATTGAAAAAGATGATAAGAAACTTTTTTTTGTGAAACAAGCAAAGTTAGCTGATACTGGATTATTGCATTAAACTTATTGGACACTCATGCATAAACTTAAATGGTACTCTTGGATACCTACAAACCTAGGTATTTTAGATTATAAATTTATTACCCATAGTCAAATGTCTTCTAATTTTGGAAAAAATATTAAAATTTCTGAAGATAAAAACAGTAATACGCTAAGATATTGGAACTTAGATTTAAAAAATTTCAAAGACTCTCTCTCTTCTTATCTCACAGTATCCAAAGGAAAAGAGATTATCCCTATGGGTACAATCTCTTTTTCTCCTGCTTCTCATAGAACTCTTCAAGGAATAGTAACAATTAATTTCTCTGATAGTTTTAGAGTACAGTTTCATTATAGACTCAATATCCATGGAAAAGTATGTATTTATAATCCTAGCTTTCAATCTTATAAAATTCAATATATTGATAAATCCTATTTTGATATTTTTGCTCAAATTACTTATATGATTATCAAACAGAGCCTCCACGGAGATAGTCATCATCACCAAAAAATAGATTATGTTCTTAAAGTACAAGCAGACACTTTTCCTGTAGATGCGATTATCTATACCTTTGCCAAACATATCAAAAATGTAGAAAGAGATATAAAATCCCTAGATACCTGTATTGGGCATTTAAAAGCACTTAATGCTATTGAAGAGATTCGTGGATATATTAGCTACTCAAATACTTTTTATGAACTGCATAGAGATAGCATGAGTTCTAGTTCTAAAACTATTGTCAAGAACATGAAGAATGTTGTAAGCTCACTAGAAGCTACCGTAGCAAAAAAACATAACCATTTTACCTATTTAGATACTGCAAAAACCACCATTTTAACTATTTTTACCATTATTACTTCTCTACTTTTGCTTTTGTTTAAAAAAAGTATCACAGATAATATCTCTGTACTAGGTATGGATATACAAATAAAAGTTATGGATGATGTCTATATAGCACAATGGTATGTTGTAGTTTTATCCATATTTATATTTGGTTTTTTTATCTTTTATTGGTTACGAAAGTGTTATATTAAAAGTTATATCTTTTATAAGCATTATACTCTATACGAAGAGTACAAATATATTTCATGGCTAAGTCTTAAAGATGCTTCTTTCAAGCATTATCTAATAAAGATAATTATTCCTATAAGTATTATTAGTATTTCTCTTTATTTTTTAGCGTACGCCTCTTAAAATAAAAAAATTATAGAGTTTTGAAATATATTAAAATTTTTCCAATAGGGTCAGGTGATGAATAGATATAAAGGCTATTTATAGAATTTTTGAGTATAATCCTACTACTTTATAAATATGGAGCCTTCCTTTGGAGATAGATCAAATCAAAGATATTGTTGATTATGGAATTATTGGTCTTTTGATCTTTTTGAGTATTATTACTATGACTTTTGCTATAGAGAGAGTTCTCTTTTTTCGCTCTATAAATTTGGAAGAGTATCGCCATAAGCTCTCTTTGGAACTTGATTTGACCAAACGATTAGGGACGATTGCGACTATTGGTACAAATGCCCCCTATATTGGTCTTTTGGGTACAGTTTTGGCTATTATTTTGACCTTTTATATTATTGGTGATAAACAAGATGATATTAATACTGGTGAGATTATGAAGCACCTAGCCTTAGCCCTCAAAGCCACAGCAGCAGGACTCTTTGTAGCCATACCTGCTACAGTTATCTATAATGCTCTTATAGGCAAAATAGATAGAATATTAGCCCAATGGGAGATACTCCAAGATGAAAAATCAAGACGCTACCGATGAGAAGAGAGCGATTTGATAAGATTAATGTTGTACCATTTATTGATATTGTACTTGTTCTTCTTGTTATAGTCTTGGCAACGGCTACCTTTGCTAACAAAAAATCTGTAAAAGTCAATCTACCAACAGCTAGTAGCAAACAAGTCGATGAGAAAAAAACCATTATGATATCTATTGATAAAAAAGGGAACTATTTTTATGAGAAAACTCAAATGCCTCTCAAAGAGCTAGAAGAGAAACTCAAAAAACTTAATCCCAAAAAAGATATAGTATCTCTTCAGACAGACCAAAAAACAGAGTTTCAAAAGTTTGTGACTATTATAGATATTCTCAAAAGCAAAAAATTTGAAAATCTCTCGGTAATTACAAAATAGGCTCTATTTTGGGTGCTTTAGTAGCCCTGCTTCATAGAGAAATGGCGAGGGAAGAAAATCTATTTTTTTGATTCGGTCTGTTTTGGCTAGAGATAAAAAGAGTTTGTCTTTGGCTCGTGTGACGGCCACATAAAAGAGCCTTCGCTCCTCTTCTATGCTTCCGCCTTTGCTCATAAGCTTACGATTTGGAAAGCGTCCATCCATCAAATCTACTACATACACTTCAGAAAACTCCAACCCTTTACTTGCATGTACAGTCAATAGATTCACCCCCTCCCCTTCGCTAAGCTCACTACCACCTAATACCATTGCATTGACAAAACGGTGTAAATCTTTGTAGTGACTAGAGAGTTCTAAGAGAAGTTTGGCTTTTCTTTGGATTCTCTCAATAGAAAGCTCTTTTTTCGTAGGGTCTATTGCTCCTGTTTTGAGCTGGGCTCTTTGGGTAGAGAGTATATCTATAATCATTCCATAGAGATTAGAAGAGATTGCCTTTTGTAATATAGTAGAGGGGTATTTGCTTCCTCTGACTGATTTCATAAAATTAAAATACTCTTTAAAAAAGAGAACACCATCTTTGCTTAATCGCGGATGTTTGAGGAGAGGATGCGACCTAATAGCCTCACCCAAATCCAAGGATGCAAAACGGCTTACAGAGCCTATCTCTAAATCATCATCAAAGAGACCTAATTGGATATTTTTATTGGGATTGAGCTTGGGGAGTGTAAAAACTTTGGGAGCGAGAACGCCTACTGCCAAATTTCCCTCTCCAAAATGCGTAAGAGACTGAAAAAACTCTTTGGAGAGTGCAGAGCCTATACCTTTGGAGAACTCAAATACATGGATAAATGCCATCATATCTTTGGGATTGATAAGCAGAGCCATCAAATCAAGCAAAAATTTTACCTCTCTAGCCTCAAAAAAGCTTGTGCCACCCTTTCTTTTACAAGGAATAGACAACTCTCGTAAACTCGCTTCTATTCCATCAGCACTAGCATTATTACGAAATATTACAGCTATATTATCATTGGGAACATGGCTCTTTTTTATCTCTGTAGAGATTGCTTGGTACTGCTCAAAGAGTTCATTATACATAAGTAATCGAGGGGGATAACTCTTGCCTACTCGCCCTACTTCTAGTTTTTTGGGATATATTCGCTCATTGAGTTCTATAACTCTATTTGCCAAAGACAAAATAGGAGCCGTAGAGCGGTAGTTGGTTTTGAGAGTAAAGACCTCTGCACCTTTGTAACGGGTGGTAAAGGTAGAGATATTCTCTATATTTGCCCCATTAAAGGCATAAATACTCTGGTCATAATCACCCACACAAAAAAGAGACTTAGGACGCAGTGTATCAATAAGAGAGCTTTGAAGGGTATTTGTATCTTGATACTCATCGACTAAGACCTCATCAAACTCTATACTCTTTTGGAGTAAATCATCTTTTATCCATAATAAAAGGTCATTAAAAGAGACAAATCCATATACTCGTTTATCTGCTTCAAACTCCTCTATAATATGCAAATAAATATCCATCAAAGGCTCATGCTCTGGATATTTTTCCAAAAACCAAATATCAAAACCATCTAAAGAGGCATTTTGATAGAGACTATATTGGTCATAAAGATAGATAGAAGAGAATGGCTCTAAATCCAAAGCCATTCGTTTAAAGTTTCTTTTTTCGTAGATACTCCGAAAGAGTGTTTTGAGTTCTGAGGGTTGTTTGAGGGTAATCTTGGGGTATCTCTCTTTGAGCCATCTATAGCTTACAGCATGAAAAGTCCCTGATTGGATTTTACTGACAATTGCTTTTGAAAAGAATTTTTCTAATCTGGCTATCATCTCTCCTGAAGCTTTGTTGGTAAATGTAAGAAGTAAAATTTTAGAAGGGTCAATACCTGTTTGCAAAAGATAGGCTATACGACCAACTATAGTAGAAGTTTTTCCTGTCCCTGCACTTGCTATAATAAGGTTATGACCAAGAAGAGCCATAGCTGCACTTCGTTGATCTTCATTAAGTCCTCGAAGTGGCATTAATTATTGTTGACCAATAATATAGTAGGTTGGTTTGTTGTCTACTTGTTGCAATGTTATTTTATATTTCTTTGCCCATGCCTTGGTTACCTCTTCAAAGACTTTTATATTCTCTTCAGATTCCGTTTCTTCACATTTTATTTTTAAATAATCATAAGAGTTTGACATAGCGATAAAACCAAAATAATGGGCAATAGTATCTTTAAGACTCAAAAGACGACTTGAAAATTTTTCAAATTTTTCTGTATTTTCAATGGTTTTTTGCATCTGTTCTAAAGTATGGTCATTTAACGGATAGTCAAGCTGTGTAAGTAGTGCCTCTGGAGTGAGATTAATTTGCATATAATTCCTTTTTATTTTATTTGGGTATATCTAATTTAGCAATAAGCTCTTTGTAGTGTTGTACATTTTGAAATGCTTTTTCATAACGCCAACGCAAAACAAATTCAATAATTTTTCGTTTAAGGTCAAGGTCTATAGTATCACCTTTACCAAAATAACCCAAAGAGATATTTTTGGCTTTTTTCTTTCCATTGGCATCTGGTTCATAAGTAATAGCAATTACTTGAATATATTTTCCTGCCCTTACCTCTCCAAAATCTTCTTCTTTTAGACCTATACCACTAAGATTCATCGCTTTATAGATAAAAATATTTTCAAAACCTGGAGATTTTTCAAAAATACTTAATTCCAAATAGAGAGCTTCTATCTTTTCAATATTATCTCTTCGAGTACTTTTAATCTGTAAAGGTTTAGATGTTTCTATGGGAACTATTTCAACTAAGGGTTCTAGTGGATCTATCTTAGGTTCTTTTGATTTTATAGTTTTTTTGCTATCTTGGAGAGCTTGTACTTGAGATACTTTATCCTCTTTTTGAGGCTTAAATATATCTTTACTACCCCTATCTTCTGCGATTTTTTTTTCTAACTTAGCTGTCAACTCTTTGAGTTTATCCAAATTATTAGCCATCACTCACCCCTATTATTTAACCATTTTAGCCCTCTCTGATAGAGTAAGATAAAAATCATATTAGATAATATGGTATCAGAAA
>JADGDQ010000044.1 GCA_016744805.1 Sulfurovaceae bacterium | reverse complement strand
ATGTACTATATATATCTAATTTATATCTATTTAATAGAACAGAATGTATAATGATAGATAGTTCAATATAAAAGGAAATATCATGTTTAAATTTAAAAAAATATTGTTAATAATTTTTTTATCTGCCACAATGGCTTTTGCAACAACACCTATTAATACAAATGTAACAAGACTCTATATTGCTACTTTTGATAGAGCCCCTGATGCAGATGGTTTAAAATATTGGGTAGAAGAGAGTGGTCTATACTTAGAAGAGATTGCTATGAGCTTCTTTGACCAATCAGAGACTCAAGCTAAATACCCTGATGGGTATAGTAATGAAGACTTTATAAAATCTATTTACAAAAACCTCTTTAATCGGAATCCAGATACCGCAGGACTAGCCTACTGGCAAGATGCCTTAGACCAAAAACTTATACCACGATCTCTTTTTATATTAGCAATTACTAATGGTGCTATAGATGATGACAAAAAGATACTAGACAACAAAACAGCAGTAGGTCTAGCTTTTGCAACAGCAGGTGCTACTGATATTGACCAAGCATACACTCTGATGCAACATGTAACAGCTGATGAGGAGAGTACTTTAGCACTAATTTGTGATCCTGAAATAGAATATTGTGATGATTTCTATAAAGGGATAGGTGCCTCGACAGACAACAATACTTCAACTAGTGATAGTGAAGATGAAGAAGTTGTTATTCTTCTCCCTCCATCTGTAATACCACCTACGATTTCAGATGGTTCAGGAAATGTATTAGAAAATGCTTCTACAGGTGCTATAGTAAGTCGTATTAGTATTTTAAAAAAAGGTGACTCAGATATTTCAGCTATTACGCTTAGTGGAACGGGGAGTACAAACTTTGAATCCTCAATAGGAGGTCAAGTGACAGTAAAAGCTGGTGCAACCCTAGATTATGATACAAACCCATCTTATAATCTTGATGTAGTAGCTACAAACCGTGCTGGTAACAGTAATACGGCTGAACTTAGTATATTAGTTACTGATGTAGCTACTGATGTCCCATCACTCAGTAATTTTTCAAAAACTATACCTGAGAGTACAACACAAAGTACTAAAATAGGTACAATCACTGTAACTACAAATGATTCACCAATTACATTAATTACTTTAAGTGGTGCAGGATATGAAGATTTTACAGTAGCAACCAATGGAGATATCTCTCTTGCTTCAGCTGTTGATTATGAGAGTAAAGCCTCTTACTCTCTTACAGCAATTGCTAGAAATGGTGCAGGAGCTAGTAATGAAGCAACTGTAACTATTACCATTACAAATATTGATGATGAGAAACCTACATTAACAAGTTATACAAACTCTATGGCAGAAAACACTACAACTGGTACACAGGTAGGAGATATTATTATTAGTAAAGAAGGAGACTCTGATATTACAGATATATCATTAACAGGTGATGGAAATGCTAAGTTTTCGGTATCAACTACAGGAGAGATTACTCTTAAATCTGCACTTGATTATGAGACTAAAACATCTTATACCCTCCAAGCTATTGCAACCAATGGTGCTGGGAGTAGTGATGCTGTTAGTGTAACACTTACTGTTACTAATATTGCAGAAAGTCGTCCTTTATTGGTAACTCCAAGTGCTTTTAGTCTGGATGAGAATACCACTATTGGTACGAAAGTAGGTACTATAACTACTAGTGGTACAACTGATGAGAATATAGTTACAGGTTACACTATACAGAGTGGGAATACAGATACTGCTTTTCTTATCTCTACTACAGGAGCTATTACTACAGCCAAAACTTTAGATTATGCTACAACACCTAGCTATGATTTAAGTATTTTTGCTACAAATGATTTTGGTAATAGCACTAGTATTACTGTAACTATAAACATCACGGAAGCAGTAGATTAAGAGTTAAATAACTCTCTCTCTTCTTTGCTACTAAAAGTAAACTTTATTGGTATCATTTTTACACGGTCGCCTTTCTGTAAGAGTGATACTTCAGGAGTGGTAATAATCATAGCATCTGCTCTAGCTATTGGGGAGACCATCCCAGGGGCTTGTAGAAGGAGTGGTTCAAAGGTAACTCCATCAAATACTCCTAGTGTTACTGTATACTTTCCTCTTTTTAGTGTATAGTCTAATCCCATTTTCGTCTCTATAATCTGATGATAACAACTCTTAGCCCCTGATAGTTTTAAGATGATTAGCTTTATAAATACCTCATAATTTACCATTGATGCCAAAGGATTTCCTGGAAGATTGACTATAATAGTGTTATTTAGTTTACCTATAGTAGTAGGTTTTCCTGGTTTAATATCAATACCAGAAAAAAATGTCTCCATTCCTAATTGTCTAAATGCTTCTTTTGTAAAATCTTTATCTCCTACGCTCACCCCTCCACTTGTAATAATAAGGTCTGCTTCGAGTGCCTGTGTAATCGAGTTTTTAAGAGAATCTATTGTATCACTACTCCCTTCTATATAGCTCACATCACATCCTAGTTCTTGAGATCGTGAAATAAACATTGGTGCATTTGAGTTATAAAGTTGATGGGGTTGAATCTTTTCATAGTGTGGTCTGAGTTCATCTCCTGTCCCAAAAATAGCTACACGCACTCTTCTTACAACATGAATATGACTCATTCCCTGACTAGCAAAAAGAGCTATCGTATAAGCTGTTATAGTATCACCTTTATATATATAGGTTTGATCTTTTTTCATATCTTCACCTGCATATCGAATATGAGCATTGGCTTTAATATTATCTGGCAAAATAACCCTATCATCAACTATATCTACATTCTCTATAGGTACAATTGCCTCAGACCCTTGTGGCAAAGCTGCACCAGTCATTATTCGTATAGCTTCTCCTTGGGATAAGATAAAATTACTATCATCTCCTGCATAAATCACCTTAGTACTATGCACACTACTTCCTGCATCTGCAAGCATAATTGCATATCCATCCATAGCAGAATTATCAAAGCGTGGAAGATCAAACTCTGCATTATAATCACTCCATATAGTACGACCCAAACTCTCTTCAATAGGTATAGTTTCACTAGAGAGCGTATGAATTCTTTTATCAATAATATCAAATGCTTGGGTTATAGAGATAGCCATTAGTTGAACCTTTTTTTAATTGTTTTGTAGATTATAGCCAAAATAGAGTATAATCTCTTTTTAAGGAGTTAAATATGGTCGAAGAGACACTACTTTATCATGCTGTAACTATTAAGATATTTTTAGCAATACTTTTTATAAATCTGCTAATTCCAATTATTACAAAATCAGAAAGAGCCAGAGAAGTAAAGTGGACAAGAATCTCATTTTTCTTTTTTTCTGGACTTTTAACAATGATAGCCTTTTCAGGTGTAATATTAATGATGGTTCTAGAGATGCCTTGGAATCTTAGTATGACTATAATGCTTATAGCTTTTGTTCTACTAACAATTCTTGAAATAGCTAGAAGTCGAACCCTCCATAAAATATGGATGCTAAGTGAAAGTGGGGCTTCTATTTCGTGGAAGTTTGTTCTTTTAGAGATAGTGATTGTTGCTATGATGGTTATACTAATGATTATGGAGAAAAAAGGTGCAATATCTTTATCATAAAGATGCAAAGGCATCTAGTTTATCCCTTTTAGGAGATGAACATCGCTATATTTTTAAAGTAAGAAGACACAAAGAGGGAGATAAACTCTATTTGCGAAATTTACAAGATGATATACTCTATACCTATAAGATACAATCTCTTAGTAAAAAAGAGGCTTTATTAGAACTACAAAGCCAAAAAATATATAAAGTAGCTACAAAGAAAAATCTTCATATAGGTTGGTGTATAATAGACCCTAAAAGCATAGAAAAGGTACTCCCTACTCTTAATGAATTAGGTGTAGAAAAAATAACATTTATCTACTGCCAAAGATCACAAAAAAGTTTTAAAATTGATACAAAAAGGTGGGAGAAAATCATTTTAAACTCTTCTCAACAATGTGGAAGAAGTACTCTTATGATATTAGATACAAGCCCTACTCTTATAGATTTTTTAGAATACAACCCTTCTTCTTATCTTCTAAATTTTTCAGATACTAAATTATCAACAAAAGAGAGCGTAGAAACTATTATTATAGGCTGTGAAGGAGGATTGACAATTGAGGAAATAGAGCTATTTCATCCAAAAGATATAATTGGCTTAGATACGCCTCTGATACTCAAAAGTGAAAGTGCCGTGACTGCTGTAGCAAGTAAGATATTACTCTAAGGCTTTAGTGCCATTAGAGCGTCATGCATGTCAAAGTATGCTATCATCATCTCAAATGCCATACGCCAAAAAAGTTCCATAAATAAAAAGCAACACATAAACATGGTATATACAAATACTTTATAGCGTAATTTTATTTGAAACTCAAGCTGATTAAAATATCTATTTTGAATCCAAATTTTCAGAAGCCAACTAAAAAATGGTATTATAAAAGCCCCTATTATATAAAAAATAATAAGAACTTTGGGAGTGATAAAAGTCTTAAATAAAAGAAAATCTATCATATATAAAAAGACACTAGAAGAGTGAATACTCTTGTTTTATTTGATTAAGTACGCTTTTATCCAAAGAATAAATAAAGGCATAATTAAAATGAACACTCTTAAGTATCTCTCGTACCTCTTCTTCTGTCTCAAACCAATGAGGTCTTGTAATATTTTCTACTTTGGTTTTGGGTGGAGTTAATACTATACTCTTTACCCAAGTACCATTAAATTTAATATACTCTCTAGCACGATTAATATCTTGAAGATTATCTGCAAATATTACAACTTTATCACTTTTACTAGAGTGTGTAGTATTTAATGCTCCATCTATAAATACAGGAACAAAATGTTTTGTATATTTTACTCTATCAATAGAGTATGGAAGATCATTATCTTTACAAAAATCAATTACACTTAAAAGATAATTTAGATGAAAAGGTGCTAACTCTTTATCTTGGTAAACATAATTATTCACTTTAAATGTACTTTTAAAGAGCGTATCATCTACCATATATCCATCAACATCACTATTTAATATCTTAACATCTGGTTTAATTCTATGCATAAGCTCTTTATTTGTCCCAACAAAAAGTTTTTGTGGAGAGTTAAGAATCTGCTCAAATGCTTTTCTCCACTCATTTGCAATAAAGGCTATATTACTTTTTTGAAGAAGTATCATTTTTAGAAAACTATTTTCATGCTCGTTTAGATAGAAAAAACTTGCCTCTTTTTCTAAGATAACATAACGAAGTAACTTAAATGCTGCCTCTTCTATAGAATGGACTTTAATCCAAGCTGTATCACTATCACTGATAGTGATTGTTGTATCATCATATATAATACAGTATGCACCATTTTCTAGTGCTGTATCAATCTCATCTTTATTAGAAGAGATAAAAAGATCTCCATGTTCTACCTTAGATGGGAATACTGTAGCTCCCTCTATTGCTTGAATAGAAGGAGTATTTTTAAGTATTCCATCTGTCAAGTTTAATAATGCTTCTATTGTCATAATCAACCTATTCCTGTACCATTTGATTTCGGTGCTTCAGGACGAATAAGACTAAGACCACTTGTATCTTTAGCAGCAAGTAACATCCCTTCACTTTTCATTCCCATTAACTTAGCAGGCTTAAGATTAGCTACTACACATACTTGTGTATTTACTATACTCTCTGCACTATACCACTCTTTTATACCTGCTACAACTTGTCGTGGCTCTTCTTCTCCAATATCAACTTGAAGTAGAAGAAGTTTTTTACTTTTTGGTACTTCTTGAGCTTCAATTACTGTACCAATTTTTAGAGAAGTCTCAAAAAATTGGTCAATACCAATAAGAGCTATACCTTCATCTTTGTTAGATTCTTTCTCTTTTTTTATCTCTTGTTTAACCTTAACTTCTTCTTTTGTTATCTCAACATGTGCTAAAAGAGGCTCTTCGATACGAGGAAATAGTGGTGGTATTTTTTCTATTACAAAGTTTTCTAAAAGAGCATCTCCTTTAATTAATTCATTCCAACTTGTATGCGAAATTTCAAAACCTAAAGCTGTTGCTATTTTTGTTGTAATCTGTGGCATAACAGGATAGAGCATAATAGATACTTTTGCAAGAATAACTGCTATAAGCCCATTTAGAGCCATAGCTTCTTCTTCTCTACCCTCTTTCATCATAGTCCATGGCTGATACTTATCAATCGCTTTATTTGCAACACTCAAAGGTCTCCAGAGTTCTTCTAAATAACGATTTGTTTGCATCTCAAAAATAAATGGCTCTAACTTAGTAAGTGATAGATTTACCTCATCTAATTCTGCTTGATAATAATCTTTAATCTTATGGCTCTTTACTTGACCTTCAAAGTATTTACCACTCATACCAATTAAACGGTTCAAGAGATTACCCAAATCATTCCCAAGATCTGAATTAATACGATCTATAAGAGCTTTTTGACTAAAATCACCATCTCCACCAAAAGGAACTTCTCTTAGCATAAAATAACGGAAATTATCAAGCCCATAGGCATCAGCTACCTCTTTAGGGTTGACAACATTCCCTTTTGATTTACTCATCTTCGCACCATCACGCGTCCACCATCCGTGAGCTGCAATATGTTTTGGAAGAGGCATCTCTAGACTCATCAAGAATGCAGGCCAATAGATAGCATGGAAACGGAGTATATCCTTACCAATAAGATGCACTCGTGCAGGCCAATACTCCATTTTTTCATCATCTGTACCATATCCAAGTGCTGTAAGATAATTCATAAGAGCATCAAGCCAAACATACATCACATGTTTGGGATCATTGAGTTCTGCGGGAAGTTTTACACCCCAATCAAAACTTGTTCGAGTAATAGAGAGATCATCTAATCCACCTTCAACAAAGCGAATAACTTCATTTCGTTTACTTCTAGGAAGAATACAATCAGGATTTTCATCATACCAAGCAAGTAATTTATCTTGATAATCTGAAAGACGGAAAAAATAACTCTCCTCTTCTACTACAGATGTAGCTCTACCACATTCAGGACAAAACTCATCATCTACAAGTTGGCTCTTTGGAAAGAATGTTTCACAAGGAATACAGTAGTGTCCTTTATAGACATCTTTATATATATCTCCTCTCTCTTTCATTTTTAAAAAGGCTTTTTGAACCCCTATTTTGTGGTTAGTGTCTGTGGTACGAATAAATTGATCATAAGAGATTTCAAAATCATCCCAAAGGGTTTTAAATGTATCTGAGATTTCATCCGCATACGCTTGAGGTGTTTTGCCTCTAGCCTGTGCAGAGTGTTCAATCTTTTGACCATGTTCATCTGTACCAGTAAGAAAGTAGGTTTCAAGACCAATAAGACGAGAGTAGCGTGCTATAGTATCAGCAACAATAGTTGTATAGGCGTGACCGATATGAGCAATATCATTAACATAATATATGGGAGTAGTAATATAAGCTTTTTTGTGACAAGACATGAAAATGTTTTCCTTAAACAAATGAGTTTAGAATTAGTATATCCAAAAGATGCTGTAGAGGTGATTAGACCTATATAAGTCTAAAAAGCAGAAAGCATCTCTTCATCTTCTTTTTTCATTAATCGAGGAGATATCACAGTATCTGCATCTATATTTTCCCAACTATGCTTTGATAATACCTTATCTAATACTCTATCAACATGACTATTTGAACTATTCTTATCTTCTAGCTTTTTTTCAGCTATATTAGGTGTAGGTATAGCATCTGTAGGAACCTCTTGCGTATTATTTATATCTTTAGAAGTATTATTTTCTATCTCTTTATCTACCTTTGGTTCTAAGGTTTCTAGATTATTTTTATTAAAATATCCTTGCTTAAACATCCAACGATATATCTCTGCTACTACAGGACCATTTGTACTTCCCCCATGTCCACCATGTTCTATAATTGTTGTAATAATATATTTTGGGTTTTTAAATGGTGCATAAGTTGTAAGCAAGGCATGAGATCTTCTCCAATACTCCATATCTTCTTCTTTTGCTCTATTGACTACATTTTGAGAAATAGAAACAACCTGAGAAGTTCCTGTTTTACCTAATACAGTAATAGGTAAATTATTCAGATGCTTATATGCTGTTCCTCCTGGTGTATTACATACATCATACATACCCAAATGTATCTGCTCCATCAATTTAGGATCAAGTTCTACTGGTTTAATTTCTGCTGGAATCACCTCACCATTAATTGATTTAGCAAAATGTGGTGTTACAAGGTTAGAAGTAGCAAGCAGTGCTGTATGTCTTGCTATTTGCATAGGAGTAATATTGTCATATCCTTGCCCAATAGCTGCAATAACTGTTTCACCCATATACCAAGGTTTCTTATACCTTTTCATTTTCCATCGTTTATCAGGAATTATCCCTTTATACTCATAAGGTAAATCTACCCCTGTTTTTACACCCAAACCTAATAACTTGAGTGATTTAGACATAGAATTAATACCCATATCTAAGCTTTTATTATAAAAAAATACATCACAACTTTGTTGAATTGCTCGACGAAGCCCTACTGTACCATGCCCATGCTTTTTCCAGCATCTAAACTTATGACTACTGCGTCCTATACGAATAAACCCACGACAATGTTCTGTTTGGTCTATAGTATTTTTATGAGACATAGAGTTAGCAATAGCAACACCCATTTTTATAGTTGAACCAGGAGGATACGTTCCATGTATAAATCTATTAGTAAAAGGATGTTCAAGATCTTCTTGTAGTGCTACCCAGTTCTTTTTACTAATACCTCCAACAAAAAGATTAGGATCATAACTAGGTGTACTTACAGCAGCAATAATATCGCCATTTGTACGCATCACAATTACTGCTCCACTCATTTTTTTCATTAATTTATATATCATCATTTGTAATTCTATATCAAGATGAAGTTCTAAGTTACGATTATCAATAGGTTTAATATATTTAATCTTATCAATCTCTTTATTTGTTGCTGTAACTTTATTAATGGTATAGCCAAGTTCTCCTTGAAGCATCTTATTGTATTGTCTCTCTAATCCTGCCTTACCAATAACTCCTACTTGATCTACAATAAAATCTTTATCATTTTCTTTATTATTTGATCTCCCTGTATAGCCTATAATATGTGCTCCATATCTTCCATAAGGGTAGTATCGTTTTGTTTGTGCTTCTATCTTAAGGTCTTCATTAATACTCAACCTAGGATAAGCACCCATCATATCATGATAGCGAACAAAATCAACCACTTTTATAAACTTATGATTATATGCTGAACTTTTTTTCTTATATACTTTAAGCATTATTGTCTTATTAAGATCAGGAAAAGTTTGTACTAATTTATCAACTATAGCTTCAAGCTTTTTACTTTTTCTTTTAAAGTGTGGCTTAATAGATATTGAAAAACCTATACGATTCATAGCCAATAGCTTTCCTTTACTATCGACTATCTCACCTCTTACAGGTTTAATATAGCGTTTTTGTTCAATATTTTCTTTGGCTAATTTTTCATAATAGAAATTAGACTTAATACTAATATGATAGAGTCGAACTATCATAATCCCCCAAATCAAAAAGAAAATAGCAAAAATAATTTTATATCTCATAATAAAAACACCATTAACATATCAACAACTAAAGTATACAAGATAAGTTGGTCAACTACTATACTCGAAGCATCAAAAATAAAATCATATCCTACAAGCATAATAAAGTAGAGTAAATCAATAAAAAGCACTGAAAAAAGAGCCACACAGGTCTTACATTCTTTAAGAATATTCAAAATAGGATAAATAAAAATATAGAAAAAAATCACTGTTAATATTGTTAAAAATAGTGGTAATGACAAATTTACCTCTAAGTTAATAAGATATACTAATGATAAAACTATATAACTTGTCTGTGCTTTTTCTACTCCATAAATAAAAAAGTATCCCATAAAACCAATCATGAGTGGTAAAAAAACATATATAGAAATAAACATAGGATAGAAAATAATATAAAATAGTGTGGCAATCCAGACTACAACAGATCCTAACTGCTTCATAAACTATAGCTTTTCATTAAACTTATAAACTAAAGAGATCTCATTACAAATAGGAAAATGGATACATTTTATACAATCTGTCCATATTTTATGTTCTGGGATACTCTCTTTATTAATTTCAATAAAGTTCATTTTTTGAAAAAATTTTGGTAAGTAAGTAAGTACTAATACCTCTTCATACACTCCTAAATCTCTTGCTTCATCAAGCGTAAACTCAACAAGCCTTTGACCAATATTTTGACCACGATATTCAGATAAAACTATTAAACTTCTAATCTCTGCTAAACGCGTAGAATGTATATGTAAAGCTGTATATCCTACAAGAACATCTTTATCCTTAGCCAAAACATAAGAGCGAATATTTGTAGCAACTTCATCTTCATTTCGCTTTAGTATAATCCCATCTTTAACCTCTTGTGCTACAAGTGATTGCATAGCAGGAATATCACTTAAGGTAGCTTTAGAAAGCTCTATCAAGAAATATCTCCAAATATAGTTTCAAATATTTTTTGGTGTATCCGCTCAAAACCACTCTTTTTTAGATTAGAAAGAGTAATAGAGTTTGGAAACTCTTTTTTGAGCTTACTTCTCTCTTTTTGATTTAATTTATCTATTTTTGTAAAAACTGTAAGATACTGTTGATCCGCTCGGATAAACTCTGATATATATTTTTCTACATCATCATCAATTTGTGCATGAGGGTGTCTTGCATCTCGTAGATGGATAAAAAGTCGTATAGAGACACGCTTTTGAATAAATTCTACAAGGTTCTTTTGCCATACTTCTTTCAATGTTTTAGAGACTTTAGCATAGCCAAAGCCAGGTAAATCCACATAACGAATATCATAATCTTCTTCATCAAGTCTATATTTAACAGCAAAAAAATTAATTAATTGTGTTTTCCCTGGTGTAGAAGAACTCTTTGCAAGGTTTTTTCTTGCAGTTAGAGTATTAATAGTTGAGCTTTTACCTACATTAGAACGACCCAAAAAAACTACTTCACTCATAGTATCATCTAAAGAGTCATTTATACTCTGTGCTGACTTAATAAAATCAGAATTAATCAAACGCAAAGATGTCATTAGTTACCACCTATATCAAAAGTAAATTTTACAGGTGCTTTTCCTGTGCTTTTAACATCTGCATCACCTGTAATAGAATTTACTACTACAATATTACCATTAATTTGTCTATTGTTTTTCATATCATTAATTACAGCTTTTCCTGTAAACATGTATACTGAAGTTTCAGGATAATAAGTCACTTTATTAGAGTGACCTTTATAATGATTTTTTTCTTTAAAAACTTCATAGGTTGCATTCCCTATGGCATCATATTGAATAGTCTCATTTTTATCATTAAAGTAGACTATTACTCTATCGCTGTGTATCCAGCTTTTTCCCTGTTTTACTAAAACATCATCAATAAAATGTACCTGTTTTTCAGCATCTTTAGCATAAAAAGATTCTGAAGTAATTTGTACTTTTTGGGCATATATAAGAATGGGTAAAAGAGCTAGAATAAGGAGTTTTATTAAAGTTTTTTTCATGCAATATTCCTTTTTTAGTATATTATAACATCTCAACCATAAGAGTAGCTATTTTGAGGGGTAAAAAGTTGCGTTAACCCTATTGGCTTTTACTACTTCCTCTTGACGATTATATTCTAGATTTGTCCCTTTTATTATACTATTGTTTACATATCCAACAAAAGGACTACTAATATGAAGAACTTGAGTAATTTGGTCATATATGGCATGATCACCTTTATAAAAATATCCATTATTTTGTAAAGCAGTTACATTATTATCTAGATATATTTTATTATCAATAAAACGCCCTTGATTTGATTGAAGCTTTTCAACAGAGTTACCAATATAAGTCATAGTGGTAAGTGTTAATATACCACTCTCTTTCATCCCATACTCTGAAAATAATTTATTTTTTATACCACCTTGGTCAACTTCTATGGTCACAGAGTTATAAACCTCAAACTCTTTTTTAAATGTACTGTTTTTAGCTTGACGATGTTTTGCTTCAAATAAAAATGAAACACTTAACATAATTACAATCATTGCTATAGCAATCCACTCTACTCTTATAGCCATAAATCCAAATACTTCTGATCTAATCCCTCTTTGGCAATAAGATATTCTATCATTTCACGCACAGCTCCATCTCCACCTCTTCTCATTAATACTACATTTGCTATTTTTTCTACATGACTACTTGCATCACTAGGAACAAAAGAGATATTTACAGATTGGAGCATCTTATAATCATTTAGGTCATCACCAATAGCAGCTACATTATCCATAGTAATACCTATCTTTTTACATAAAAGTTCTAAAGTTCCTAACTTATCTTCTATGCCTTGATAAAAATACTCTATATGTAGCTCTTTGGCTCTTCTTTGAACAATATGTGAAGATCGCCCAGTAATAATAGCTACTTTTTTACCAAGCTTCATCCAAGAGACTATAGCTAAACCATCTTTTACATTAAAACTTTTAATCTCATCACCATTTTGACTATAAGTAATACGACTATCAGTCATCGTTCCATCAACATCAAGAACAATTAGTTCTATACTCAAAGTGTACCTTTAGTGCTAGGAATCCCTGCATTTTTATTAATAGTTAATGCTCGACGCAAAGAGAGTGCGAGTGCTTTGAAACTTGCTTCTATAATATGGTGTTTATTATGACCTCTATTACAAATTAAGTGCATAGTTATAGGTGCATTAAAGACTAAAGCCCTAAAAAACTCTTCAACCAACTCCACATCAAATTGACCTACTTTTCCCTCAATAGGGAGTTCATAGACCATATACGCTCTATGAGACAAATCTATATCACATGAAAGGCTTGCTTCATCCATAACAACTGTAGCATTACCAAATCGCTCTATCTGTTCTACAGGATAAATAACCTTAGCAAGAGCTTGACCAATAACAATTCCAACATCTTCAACAGTATGATGATCATCTATATGTGTATCACCTATACACTCTATATCTAAATCAATATGAGAATGTTTTGATAAAGCCTCTAGCATATGATCAAAAAACCCAACACCTGTATTTATATTAGATTTTCCTGTACCATATAAATTAAGTTCAACTGTTATTTTTGTCTCTTTGGTCTCTCTAATTATTTTTATTCTTGTTTCTGGAACCATTTGTATCATTTTATACTATACCTTATCTAAAAAATTTTCTTTACTTGAATTATATCGAAATTATTCTCTAACGATAAATGCCTTTTCCAAATCATGACAATACTTATAGTCTTCAGCCTCTTCTTCAGACCTAAAGCCCATAACCCATACAAGATATAATGTATCTCCATTTTTATTATAAGTCTCTTTTATAATTGTATGATAATTTATATCAAGAATAGCATAATGTCTTTTATAAATAATTGCTCCTGATTTTTGACTAAACGCTCCCACTTGAATACCAAAGTTTGAAAGCTTTACACGCTTAGGTGCTTTGTGAGCCACTTTTGTTTTTGAGTCTGGTTTATACACTTTACCTTTAAATCCAATAACTTCTATTTGTACTTTAGCTATACCTGCACGGTCTAACCCCAATGATTTACCCGCAGCATAACTACAATCAATAATTCTTCCTCTCACAAAAGGACCACGATCATTAATTCGCACAACCGTACTTTTTTTGGTTTGTAAATTTGTAACTCGTACCATTGTATTCATAGGCCATGTTTTGTGTGCAGCAGTAAAAGCATACATATTGTATCTCTCACCATTACTTGTTCGTCTTCCATGAAACTTTGACCCATACCAACTAGAGATACCTCTAAGCTTTTTACCAATAGAGACATAAGTAGGTTTGTAAGTTTTCCCACGCACACAGTAGGTCTTCATAGTAGCTGGCGTACCTTTTTTGTACTTTTTTTTGGGTGAACAGGCACTCGTAAAAATAATCACTATAATAAGAGAGAAGTAAAGAAGATATTTCATAATTTATTATCCCCTTATTATTCTTTAAATATGTTGAGAAAACTTTATAAATATATCTTCAGTTACAGGAATAATCAATATATCTCCCTCACTCAAGAGGAGTGCTTCCAATGAATTAGCTACAATAATTTCGGCTATACTCACTTTATATTTAATAGCTATTTTTTCTATGCTTTCACCTAAAATAACACTATGAGAGATAAAATGATTTTTATTATTTTTCGATAACTCTTTTTTTAGTAAATATGATGTATAAAAATCTATAACTTTACTTGATGGGATATTCATCATATAATAAGGCAATATCACTGGTATTTTAGCTTTTTTAAAATGGTGATTTATGCTAAGTAACTCTTTGGGATTTATATCAATAATAGTAGCTATAGCTACTATATCTTCCCCTGCTCCCACCTCTACTTGAACAATCTCATCACCATAAAGTTTTCTTATCTCCTCTTTTTGCTCTGCAAAACCCAAAGTAATATTTTCACCTATCATAGAGAGTAGTAATATTTTATGAATATAAATTCGTGTCTCTTTAGGAATATATTCTGCCGTTTTATCCATAAGTATCTCAAGCCTATCACTTTTGGCTCTTTGTATACCCTTTTGCAATCGTCCCTCACCACAGTTATATGCCATCATTGCCAAATACCATTTACCAAAATCCTTGTAGAGTTTATGCAAATAACGCATAGCTGCATTTGTAGCAAGTATTGGATCTAATCTCTCATCAAAATTAGAATTTATATTTAACTTATATTCTTTTGCTGTAGTCTCCATAAATTGCCATAATCCTGTAGCCTTTTTAGCAGATAAAGCATTCACTTGAAAACCTGATTCAACCATGGACAAATAGACAAAAAGGTCTGAAAGTCCATCTTGAATAAGTAAACTTTTAAAAGTAGGAATAAGGTATCCCCCTCTATTGATAGAGTGTTGATAGAAGTTTTTATATTTTAGATGGTTTTTTTTTATAAAGGAGCTAAAATCACTATTATATGCATATTCATCTTCAATATCAAACTCATAAAACACATAAGAGTAACTAGGAAATTTTTCTATTATATCTATTGAAAAAGCTGAGATAGTAAGAATATAGAACAAAAACACTCTTTTCATGCAAAAACTCCTCAATTTTTCATCATAGATTATAACAAAATATCCCCATTTTCAATGTTATTATGCTACTATTGCTCAAATTATTTATGGAGAAACAGATGGATATTTCTAAAATTGGTCATGGTGACAACCCCGATGCAGTAAAAGCAATTATTGAGGTTCCACTCAATTCGGGTATCAAGTACGAGATAGATAAAGATTCAGGTGCTGTAGAGGTTGATAGAATACTCTATTCTGCTATGCATTATCCTGCAAATTATGGATTTGTTGCAAACACTCTTTCAGATGATGGAGATCCTGCTGATATTTTGGTTCTTTGTGACTACCCACTTCAGGCAGGTTCTTATATTAAATGTCGTTTAGTAGGTGTGCTTATGACTGAAGACGAGAGTGGTGGAGATGAAAAACTTCTTGCAGTACCTACTGCTAAAATTGATCCTACCTATAAAGATATTAATGATTTAGGTGATGTACCTGCTCATACTCTTGATAGAATCAAAAACTTCTTTGAAACTTATAAGATGCTAGAACCAAATAAATGGGTAAAAGTATCAGGATTCAAAGACAAGGCTGCCGCAACTGAAATTCTTGAAAAAGCAATCAAGAACTACAAAGCGTAAGTTACTACTATTTAGATAATCTTTACGATTATCTAAATATCTTTCCTAGCATATTCATAGCACCATCTACACCACCCACTTTTTCAAGCATTGTCTCCACAATTGAATCTTCACCTGTAGTAGCATTATCAATAACACTTGGCAGAGCATCAGCAATAGCACTAGTTGCACTCTCTGAACTTAATCCTAACTGCGAAGCAAACTCAGCAATTTGTTCACTACTAAATAAGTCTGTTATTTGATCTGCTGAAATAGCTTCATTCTCTCCTGACCCAAGCCAAGAGCCTACAATATCACCTAACCCATTACTTGAAAAATTTGAGACCAATGACCCCAAATCTAAACCACCCTCTTCATCTGATAATAAATTTCCCAAAGCACTACTAAGTGCATCTCCATCAAGTGACGATGTTGAAGTGTCACTATTTTCTTGTATCAATGATGCACCCATTTTTAAAATATCTGATAATTCCATGTTTTTCCTTTTATAATTTATAAGACAATAATAAGATAATATTACTTAAACTAGACGAATAGAACTCTCTAATAATTCTATTTTCTTAGATTCTATCAATTGTGTCAAGGCTCTTTTATAATTTTTTTTACTAAGAGCAAAGACTTTTTTAATTGCATCAGCATCACTTTTATAGGTAAAATCCATCTTTCCTCCTCTCTCTTCCAAAACTGATAATACTATTTTACTTGCATCATCTCTCTTGGCTTTTGTGCCAATAGGTTGAAGAGATATGTCAAGCTTTCCATCTTTACGAATAGTTTTAATATACCCTTTTTTATACTCACCTTTTTTAATCTCTTCAAAAATTTCATTATCAAAGAGCATCCCTTCATACAAATTATCAACAATTACCTTATATCCTAAAGGAGTTTTAGCAAGCACCAACATATTTACCTCTTGCTTTAACTCCAACTTTGAAAGGTCACGAGAAAAATATTTACCAATTTTTTGTGTAGCATAGAGCCTATTAGTTTTTTCATCTAAACAAATACGCAAAATATATTTTTTACCAATAGCAAAGTACTCTTTTTGTTGTGAGAGAGGGACAAATAAATCTTTTGGGAGACCCCAATTTACAAATGCTCCATACGATTTATAATCTACTACCGTAAAGTATCCATAGCCTCCAAGAAGTGCATAAGGTAGGGTTGTAGATGCCACAGGTCTATCTTCAGAGTCTGTATAGATAAAGACATCTATTAACGCACCAATGGGCATATCAGCCTCTTTGACATAGGCATTCGGTAATAAAACTTCATCCTCATCTTTAGATTCCAAAAAGAGTCCATAATCTGTATCACGCATGACCTCTAGAGTATTTATCTCTCCCATATTAATAGTAAGATTTTTTATTTTTTTATTCATTATATTATTCCATTTATATATTAATATATTTATGCCCTAAGCACACTATATAAACAAAATTATATCTAAATTAACCACGATAGAACGATTAACGCTCCTCTTACCATTTTTTGGCTAAAATAAATACAATTATAATCCACAAATTTGGAGTTAACTTATGGCAGAACTATATGAAGCTAAAAATATTAAAGTCCTCAAAGGGCTAGAGGCAGTTAGAAAAAGACCAGGAATGTATATTGGTGATACCTCCACCAAAGGACTTCATCACCTTGTTTATGAAGTTGTAGACAACTCTATAGATGAAGCTATGGCAGGATTTTGTGATACTATAAAAGTCACACTAACCAAAAATGGTTCTGCTATTATTGAAGACAATGGTAGAGGTATTCCTGTAGCTGAACACCCTACAGAAAAAATCTCTGCAGCAACAGTTGTACTTACAGTACTCCATGCTGGTGGTAAGTTTGATCAAGATACTTATAAGGTTTCAGGAGGGCTTCATGGGGTAGGAGTATCTGTGGTAAATGCTCTTTCAAGAAATCTTGATCTTACAATCTATAAAGATGGAAATATCTATACACAAAACTTTAAAGAGGGACATTACGAAGAGTTCTTAGCTCTTTCAGGGTCTACTCGTAAAGCAGGTACAAAAATAGAATTTTGGCCTGATGATACTATCTTTACAGAAGGTGTAACTTTTCAAAAAGAGATTTTGGTAAAGCGTTTTAAAGAGCTAGCTTATTTAAATCCAAAAATAAAAATTGACTTTAAAGATGAAAGAGATGGTACAAAAGAACTCTTTCATTTTGAGGGTGGTATTAAACAGTTTGTTGAAGATATGAATACTCAGGATGTAATCTCCTCAGCACAGCTCTTACAAGGAAAAGCCACACATAAAGGTGAAACTCCCAAAGATGATGCAACTATAGAGATAGATATTGCTCTTATGTATTGCAACTCTGATACAGAAAAATCTCTCTCCTTTGTAAATAATATTAAAACTGCGGATGGTGGTACACATGAAGCTGGATTTAGAGCAGGACTTACTCGCTCAATGGCTTCATATATAAGCAAAAATGCCAATGCTAAAGAGAAAAATACTAAAATTACAGGAGACGACTGCAAAGAGGGACTTATTGCTATAGTCTCTGTGCGTGTTCCTGAACCACAATTTGAGGGGCAAACTAAAGGCAAACTAGGTTCTAGTTATGTACGAGCATTAGTGCAAAAATTCTTTTCTGAAAACTTTAATAAATATCTCGAAGAGAACCCTATAGAAGCAAAAGCTATTATGGGTCAAATACTTCTTGCTGCTCGTGGTAGAGATGCAGCCAAAAGAGCCAAAGATTTAGTCAAACGAAAAGACTCTATGAGCATAGGCACACTTCCAGGAAAATTAGCTGACTGCCAAAGCAAAGATCCCGCTCTTTCAGAAATATACCTAGTAGAAGGGGACTCTGCTGGTGGTTCTGCAAAACAAGGTCGAGATAGAGTATTCCAAGCTATCTTACCACTCAAAGGTAAAATTCTTAATGTAGAAAAAGCACGGCTAGAAAAAATACTTAAATCAGATGAAATCAAAAACATGATTACTGCTATGGGCTGTGGTATTGGTGATGAATTTAATGAAGATAAATTACGGTATCACAAGATAATAATCATGACCGATGCAGATATTGATGGAAGTCATATCCAAACCCTCCTCATGACATTCTTCTTTAGATTTTTACAGCCTGTTATAGAAAAAGGCTACCTCTACCTAGCACAGCCTCCTCTTTATAGATATAAAAAAGGTAAAAATGAGACCTACCTCAAAGATGATAAAGCTTTGAATGATTTTTTAATAGAACATGGTATTATAGCTATAGAGAGTCAAACTATGGGAGAAAGAGATCTTATAGAACTCTTTAAACTTATAGCCTATTATCAAATGACACTCAAAGAGATAGAAAAACGATTTGCATTACCTCAAGTACTTAGATATATTATTGAAAACCCTGATATAGTAGGTATGAATAATCAAGAACTTGCAACTACACTTAAAGAAAAAATTAATAAACTAGGATATAACATACTAAGTCAAACAATTAATGAAGAAAAAATTCATTTCTTTGTACAGACTAATGATGGATTAGAAGAGTTAATTATTGATGATATATTCTTTACAAATCCACACTATATAGAAGCCTTACATATACATAAAAATATTCAAGAATATATTCATACTACAAATGAATTTAAAGATAAAGATTTATTAGCACTTCTTTCAGAAATAGAAAAGACTGCCAAAAAAGGTGCCTACATCCAACGCTACAAAGGTCTAGGAGAGATGAATCCTGAACAACTTTGGGAGACTACGATGAATCCTGAAGATAGACGACTTCTTAAAGTTGTTATTGATGATAAAGAGAAAGCTAGTGATACTTTCACTCTCTTTATGGGGGATGAAGTAGAACCTCGTAGAGAGTATATAGAACAGCATGCCAAAGATGTGCAACACTTGGATGTATAAATATGTTAGCATCTGCACGAGAAGAGAGAGAAAGAAGATTTAAACTAGCACTCCGTGCTGGTATCCCTTTGATACTTATATTCTCTTTACTGTTTTATACCTCTTTTTCCAAAGATGGTTTTGCAAAACTAACACTAGATATATCTATATTAATGGCTGGATTAGTCTTTATCACCATCTATTTTATCTATTTTTTATTAGAATTAGATGTTAAAGAGACTTTATTAGACCGTACAACAGAGGGCTTTAATCAAGAAGCTTTTATTAAAAAACTCCAACAGTATCAACCCAAAACTATAGCCTTAGTATCTATTAATAACCTTACTACTATTAATGATAACTATGGAATAAGTGCTACAAATGACCTCCTCCATACCCTTATATCAAAACTCAATCATCATACCCAAAGATATGGAACAGAAAACTCTTGGATAGGTAGAAATTTTGGGGCAGAATTTTTGATTGCTGCGGATAATAATAGTCAAGATATTCAAGAGATACTACAAAAATTTATAAATGAAACGACAACGATTAATACTATAGAGGTAGATTACCGTTTTGCTGTTATCTCTAACTTTGGAAATGATCCAGAAAAAACTATAGCACAACTTAGAGATCAAATAAAGGTACAAGAGTTTAAAAAAGAAGATAGTAAACCTTTGGCACAAGATGCTTCTGAACTATCCCAATTGGAAACTTCTATCTTAGAAGCACTGAACAATAAAACTTTCAACTTCTATTATAGACCTCTATTAAATATAAAAAGCCAAGAGATAGACTCGTATGAAATATCTGTAAAACTTCGTACTAGTTTGGGTAAAGAGATACTACCTCGTGATTATCTCCCTGTTATCAACCGTTTGGGTCTTGGTCGTACTTATGATCATATCATATTAGCCAACACTGTCCAAACTGCTCTATTAACTGATAATAATATCTCCTTTAGCTTTAACCTTTCACCTTTTTCTCTTAGAGATAGAGATTTTCTAGAAGCATCTTTTGATCTTATTGAAGAAAAAAATATTGATGCAAGTAGGCTTATTTTTGAAATTTATGAGCGAAAAACACATCATGATCTTAGCAAATATCTTAAAACTCTTTCAAAGATTAGAGCAAGAGGTATCAGAATTTGTATAGATAATTTTGGTTCATCAAACTCATCTATGGAATACTTACGACATTTTAAGTTTGATATAGTTCAATTTGATAGAGATTTTGTTTCAAGAATCAACGACAAAAATAGTCTCTCTATCCTAAAATCACTTATCCAAATGTCCCAAGATTTAGGTATTATAAGTGTAGCTAAATGGGTAGATAAAGAGCATCAAAAAGAGATACTCAAAGAAATTGGTATAGATTATATGCAAGGTTTTGGTATAGCAAGACAACTAACAGAACAACAACTCATAGAAAAATACAACTAAATAAAGGAAATATATGAAGTATGGAGAAAAAGAGATACAAGAGTTTAATATAGATGACAAACAGCACTATTGGGCAAATGAGCATCAAAAGAATTATGTTATAAATATTGAATTACCAGAGTTTATGTGCATGTGTCCAAGATCAGGATACCCAGACTTTGCTACAATAAAAATAGCCTATACCCCATCAGACAAAGTCATAGAACTCAAAGCGATAAAACTCTATATCAATAGCTTTAAAGATAGATATGTATCTCATGAAAATACAGCTAATGAAATATATGATACCCTCTACAGAAACCTACAACCAAAATGGATGCAACTTACAGCAGACTTCAACCCAAGAGGCAATGTACATACTGTTATAGAGATAGATAGTAGCAAAAGTTAATTAGTAGGGTGGGAAAATCCCACCAGAATAAGATTTATTAAAATTTATTTGCGTCTTTGACTATTATATCTATCTTTTTTTTCTTCTTTTCTTTATATTCACTCTCTAAATAAGTTAAGTCTGTATAAGTTAGATGAATGCCACCAATACCACTTTTAAGTTTTAATAATGTATCCCTATCAGGATGCCACTCTTTAAACCTAGATGTAATATTCTCTCCCAAAGATGCACCAAATGCTATTTTTCCTGAATTATATTTTTTATTGAGTACGTCTATAATTGTCTTTTTAAGTTCTTGATTTGAACTCCATCTTATCCCATCTTTATCACCAAATGCGAATTTCAAAAACCCAAAGCCCTAAAATAGGGGGTTTGCAAGGGGTTAGTAGTAAGATTTGAAAAAAATGTAGTGAA
>JADGDQ010000043.1 GCA_016744805.1 Sulfurovaceae bacterium | reverse complement strand
TCAATCTCCACTTTTATCACTCTTGATAATCCAATGTTAATTGATTATTGGATTTACTACAACTTTGTACACTTGTAAGCCCCTACTTGTTATACTTCCAAAATTATTATAAAAAGGTAACTTATGACATCTAAACCCAAACTTAAGTACCATATATTGAATTTACACTTTTTTTGTGTCTAAAACTATTTAGCTAGTTCAATAGCACTTATTATAGTAAAAGTGTATATTCACTACACGGTGCTTTTTTGCTTTTTTGCTCATACAGGAGGAAATCATGGTGCACACCATACTTCAACAAATAATGTCTATGATCTTTCATTAGAAACAAGATCTTTAAGTGGAATAATACATAACAAATATAATATCAATGATGTAATGGATATTGCAGTAGATGCACATAAGGAAGCTTGGCCAACAGACTGGTCAGGTTTAAATTGGAATAATGGTTGTGATGAGGCGTGTCTCAAAGCACAACTTGCTAGTTACTATAACGGTAAAGGGTGTGAAGGGATTGAACCGAGTAAAATTGGTGGAGAAGAATCAAGGGAAGATGATGATTAATAGGAGTAATAAATGAGTACAAAAAAAGAAAGATGTTTAAATGATATTTTAATGATAAACTGCTGTATAGTAAATAAAGATATATATGTAGCAGTAGGAGAGAAAGACCATGGAGAGAAATATGACCCATGGGAAGAGTGGCCACCTACACATTTAGTTTTTTATTATAAGAAAAGAATTAGACGAGGAGATGAACCATGGGGATGTATACGGTTTGGTAAAAATAATTTTAAATGGTCTAAAATAGTTCATATAAATAATTCTAATGTATTACTCGTTGATAATGAGAGAGGTGTAGAGACACGTGATATAAGTAATAAGATTAGTAATCGAGAACAACAAATCCCAATAACTACTATAGGTAATGTCCAAAACCTAAAAAATATCCATGGTACTGTTTACGCAGTAGGAGGAATCAGAGGAGTAGCAAGAAGAGAGGGTAAAGACAAGTGGGTATGTATTTCGAATGAAATAAAAAAACTAGGGCTAAAGCTTCCCCCACTACAAGTAGTTTTTAATGCTATAGATGGCTTTGAAGCCTATAAAGATCTTTATGCAGGTGGAGGACATAGTGATATGTGGCACTATGATGGAGAGCACTGGAGAGCTATAGATCTGCCTATCTTAACGATGCGTATTAGTGCTATTGTTTGTGCCGATGATAAACAAGTCTATGCAGTAGGACGATTTGGACATATCGTACAGGGAAGAGGCGATAAATGGAAGATGATAGAACAGGACCTTACTACACAAGACTTTACAGATGCTGTATGGTATAACGATAGACTTTACCTCTGTAGCATATCTACACTTTATGAGTTAAAAGATGGAAAACTAAGTGAAACACACTTTGGCAATGTCGCTCCAAGAAGAGCTGGAAGTCTTTATGTTAATGAAGGTTTGATGATGACAGCAGGAAATAATTCAATGGCAGTTTATGATGGTAAAGTGTGGGATGTACTTTATGGAGGAGTAACATTTGAAGATGAGAAAGATATGATTATAACTCAACAAATAGTTAAAAACAGTGAAGAGATGGTGGATGCTTTAAATGATTTGGTTGATGCAGTCAAAGCAGAAGTAGTTACAAACTTAAGTACCGTGTATTGAATTTACACTTTTTTGTATCTAAAATTATTTAGTTACTTCACTAGCAATTATTATAGGAAACACTCCCGCCGTTCAATCTCCACTTTTATCACTCTTGATAATCCAATGTTAATTGATTATTGGATTTACTACAACTTTGTACACTTGTAAGCCCCTACTTGTTATACTTCCCAAATTATTATAAAAAGGCAACTTATGACATCTAAATCCTCCATTTTTCGTGAATATGATATTCGAGGTATTTTTGAAAAAGAACTCGATCAAGATATGGTAACAAAAATAGGGTATGCACTCTCTTCTAAATTTGATGGTGAATTTGTGGCTATTGGGTATGATGCAAGGTCTCACTCTCCTCAGTTGTTTGAGTGGTTGAGTGCAGGGTTTAATGCTGGTGGTAAGAGAGTACTTAATATGGGAATGGTTCCAACACCTGCGAACTATTTTTGTAACTATCAAAGTATCAAAAAACTCACTAATGGTGCTATTGATAGAGATGATATGGTATCAGCGTCGGTCATGATTACAGGCTCACATAATCCACCTGAATATAATGGATTTAAAATCACTGTAGAACAGGCACCATTTTTTAGTGAAGATATATACGCTATGGGGCGTGATATTATTGCTATGGAGAATTTACCTCTAGGTCAAAAAGATATTACAACTATTGATGCTAATAGCCAGTATATAGCCTATATGGTAGAGAATTTTGCACACCTCAAAGCTATGGATACAAAAATAGTTTATGATTGTGGTAACGGTGTGGCTGGTGTGGTATTGCCTCAGATATTAGAAGCTTTGGAGCTTGACGCAGAAGGAATTTATATAGATCCAGATGGTACTTTCCCCAATCACCACCCAGACCCATCAGAAGAAGAAAACCTAGAAGATATTAAAAAACTTCTTTATAAAGGTGCTGATATAGCCTTTGCCTATGATGGAGATGCAGACCGTATTGCTGTATTGACTCAAAAATATAATATCAAAGGTGATCAGATGGCACTTTTGTATTCTTTGATAATGGATAAACCAACAGTTATAGGCGAGGTGAAATGTTCGCAAGTGATGTATGATGAGCTAGAAAAACGAGGCTCAAAGAGTATTATGTACAAAACAGGACACTCTAACCTCAAAGTAAAAATGCGAGAAACAGGTGCTGATTTGGCTTGTGAAGTGAGTGGGCATATATTCTTTAAGCATCGTTATTTTGGTTATGATGATGCAATTTATGCCACACTTAGAATGCTTGAACTTATTCAAAAAGGAATAGACCTAGACAAAGAGTTAGATGCACTACCTTTGGTGTATTCGACTGAAGAGATCAAAGTCAAGACTACAGAAGAGGCAAAGTTTGCTATTATAAATACTATCAAAGAGCTTCTCAAAACACCACCTAGTTCATTTCCAAAGATTCTTGATATTATAGATATTGATGGTATTCGTATTAACTTTGAGCATGGATGGGGCTTGGTGAGAGCGAGTAATACAACTCCTGTACTTGTAACGCGTTTTGAATCTACAGATAAAGAGTTAGTAAAAGTATATGAAGAGCAGATGACTCTTTTGATAGAAGATGCAAAAAGTAAGCTAAAATAACTATGCTATAATATCTCATACTACTTTTTTAAGGAGATGAGATGTTTTTTCGTTTTGTACTGTTTTTTTTGATAACTGTGAGTGGCTCTATGGGAATGGGTATATTTTACCATGGAGAGCATACACTTGCAGTTCAAACTGAGGGAGATGTTTTTGATAATAGTGTAAAGTATACACACAAAAAACTCATCTCCTGCACACCTGCATTAGTTGACTCTGTATATAGGTATGACTCTAAGCATTTTGTAACACTTTTTTTGAAAGAGTCTTTGAGTGCTTCTACTGAGTATAACTGTGAATTAAATAGAGAATTTTTAAAAACACCTGATATAAATACATCATTTTCATTTACAACAGACCCTCCTAAACTTTTGGATTTTCATTATATACAAAAAGAGAAACTACTAAAAATAGTCTTTAATGATACTATAGACATAGAACAAGCCAAAGAGCATATAAACCTCTATAAGATAAATAATCTAGCCAAAACAAAACTTCAGTATCAGCTCTCAACACAAAACAAAAAAATGTTACTGCTTAAGATTACAGAAGATATTGGTCATAAATTAGAACTTCATATTGCAGCAACACTCAAAACCTTGGCAGGGAAAACTTTGGGAGAAGAGATAGTAAAAGAGATCTATAACGCGAAAGAGAATAAAAATCAAGATATTCTTCTAAGCTCTAGCTACCCTAGGATGGTTTTTCTTAATAAACCTACTGTAGTGGCAAATGATGATGGGAGTTTTACTATACGCCTCTTTTTTGATAACACTTTTAATACAAAACCTTTACGAGAATTTATCACTATAGAGGGTATAGACTCCTTTAAGATTCAAAAAGATATTTATCTTGATTATTACAAACGAAAAAAGCTACCATACAATAGTTACTATGCCGTGGATATAACAAGTGATAAGTTTGAGCCAAATACCAATTATAAACTCACACTCAAAAAAGGTCTCACAAACTATAATAAACAACTCAAAGAGGATACGCTCTTTACCATTGTTACAGGAGACCGTAAGAGTGGGGTGGTGTTTGATAGTGATAAACCCTATATATCTAGTTTGGGAGAGTTGAGCTTTTCTACGATTAATATCCAAAAAGCAACGCTTATAGTAGAAAAAATTACGCATGATAACTATCGTTACTTTATAAACTATCATAATGGAAGACTAAGAGATAGTAGTAAGTTTACAAAAGAGATACTCTCTAAAGATATTACACTTGATAACTCACGCAATCAGATGCAAAAACAAAAAATTATTCTTAAAGAGTTAACAGCTAATAGTGCATCAGGTGTCTATCGTATTACCCTTTATTATACACAAAGAGATGCTATGGGAAAAGAACATACCTCTGAATCTTCTAAAGTAGTTTTTGTAAGTGATATAGGAGTATCAGTAAATCTCTCACAATACCAAGCCTTTGTATCGCTTCTAAGGCTTAGTGATAGCTCACCTATAGAGAATGCTCTTGTAGAGTTATACTCTAGTAATAATAGACTTATAGCAACAACCCGTTCTAATAAAGATGGTATAGCTATTATAGAGAAAAAAAATCTTTTAGATAAAAACCTTAAAGCTATTATTGCTTCTAGTGCCACAGATAAGAGTTTCTTGGTACTTGATAAACCTCTTAAAGATATAGTACCCCAACACCCTAGTAGATACCGTGCCTTTGTCTATCCCCAAAGTAAGATTATCCGACCAGCAGGGGAGATACAGGCTATGATTACTCTTAAAGATAGAGACTTTATCTCTGCAAACTCTCTACCTATAAAGATAATATTCTCTAAGCTTTATAAAAAAGCACTTGTTGATGAGGTCTATACTACTGATACATTAGGAGTGATAGAGTTTTCTTATAAAATGTCTCAAGAGGATGAGACAGGACTCTATGAACTCAAAGTACTCTTGGGTGATAAGGTTATTGGTAAAGAGCAGATAAGTGTAGAGGCATTTTTACCACCAAAGATAGAAAATCATATTATAATAGATAAACCCTACTATAAAACTCCAGAATTTATCCATTTGTCTGTAGCCTCTTCGTATCTTTTTGGAGCGCCAAGTGCAATGCTCAAAGGTAAAATTACTTATAGTGCGACAGCTAAAGAGTATCATAATACTTTATTTAAAGGATATAGTTTTAGCAATCAGCTTTTAGCCAAAAGTAATAATAAACTTTATATAGATAATGCAGAAAATATTGTATTAGATAAAGAGGGCAAAGCATATTTGAGTCTCTCAACAAAGGTAGACCAAAAACCCCCTTCAATACTTGAAGTGACTCTTGGTGCAACTATTATGGATGATACACAACCAGTAGCTACATACAAGAGTTTTTTACTCTACCCTTATGACTCTTTGGTAGGTATAAAAACTTTAAAAAAAGAGTTAAAAGCAGGTGAAGAGCTTCGAGCTAAAGCACTATTGATTGAGCCTTTGAGTGCTAAGGTTATGGATGGGACACTAAGTGTTATAATCAAAAAAAGAAGTTGGCACTATAGCTACAGCCAAGGACACTATAACTGGGAGAGTGAAACAGAGATAATCGATAGATTTTTGGTAGAAGCAAATAAAGAGTTTGCACATGTACTAAAAGAGAACGGAGAGTATATTATAGAAGTACATGATAGACTTGGTGGACATAGTGCAACAACTTCTGTAGAGGTGAGTGGATGGGGATATAGTAATATATCTCCCTCTACAAATCTTAAAAAAGTCAATATCTCTTTTGAAGATAAACTCTATAACAAAGGGGATATACTTAAAGTCTCTTTGAAGTCTCCTATTATCAAAGGGCGTATTCTTGTTACATTAGAAGGAGAGAAGGTCTATTGGTACAAGAGTATAGTTGTAGAGAAAGGGAGTGCAACTGTAGATATACCTTTGGATGTAGATTTAGGACGAGGTCTTTATATCCATGCTACAGCCATACGCAACACAGATACCCCCTCGACACTTATTAGGGCTACAGGCTATAAGTTTATCAAGCCCTACAGAAAAGAGCATTTAATTAGCATAGCTTTAGATTATAACCATACTACCCCCTCCAAACTCATAACACCACTGCATATTACAACCGATAGAGAGTGTGCAGTGTTAGTATCTGTGGTGGATAAAGGTATTCTCAATATCAAAGAACAAAAACCACCAAAAATATTTGATTATTTTAATGAAAAACAAAATCAAAAAATATTCTATTATGATATTTATGAAAAAGTTATGAGTTATCTTGCTACAGGAACTATTTTCTCTTTTGGGTCAGATATAAATAATAATAAACGCAAAAAACATCTGCCACCAGATAATAGTGAGCGGGTAAAACCTTTTATGCTTTGGTCAAATATTATATATACCAAAGATAAAAAAGCATCTTTTGATATGAAAATACCAGAATTTAACGGCAAAGCAACTATAGTTGTTGTAGCTCTTGATAACCGTTCTATTGGGGTAAAAAGTGATGATATTGTAATTAAAGATGATATTATGATAAAACCCTCGTATCCTCGATTTATCTTATTAGGAGATAAAATTGAAGTACCTATTAGAATATTTAATAGTAGCAAAAAGCCTCAGAGTATAGAACTTACAAAAACTATCTCCTCTAACCTCTCTTTAGATTATGATGCTAATACTACAATCATACCAGCTAATAGCTCTATAGTGATTAATGCCCATCCATAGGCAAAGGTACAATAACTCTTCAAACCAAACTTAATAATAAAACTTTTAGCAAATCAGTAACACTGTTGGTTATGAGTCCTTACGCCTTGCAGACAAAAACCTATCAAAGTGCCATAGTAGAGCCTCATAAAATAGATATTCCTAGTCAGTTTAAAGGAGCAAAAGCTCTTGTGAGTCTTTCAGATAATCTATTAGGACAACTTTATGGGGATTTAAAATACTTAATAGGCTATCCTTATGGATGTGCAGAGCAGACAAGTTCCAAAATTTCTGCTATGTTTTATGCAAAGCCATTTATGAAAGAGGACAGACTTTTAGCCGATAGTGATTATTTTATTAATGAAGGGATCAAGAAACTCTCTCATCAACAAAATGGATATGGAGAGTTTGCCTACTGGAAACCTGATGGGTATATCTCTGCCTATCCCTCTTTGTATGCGTCACAAACACTTTTAGACCTCAACGCTTCAGGCTATTTTTTGGATAAAAGTGTCAAAGAGAGAATCTTTAAGGCTCTTAAAAATATAGTAAAAAAGAGAGATACCCTCAAAGGAAAATATACTAACTCTTTGCGTTTGTATGCAGGATATATTCTCTCTTCTCATAACAAATTAGACAGCAGTAGTGTAAATATGCTTTATGATAAAGAAATATATAAAAATCACTCTCTTTCATACTATTATATGAGTGTTATCTTCCAAAATATGGGAAAAACCCAACTAGCCAAGAGTTTACTTGCTATGGCTGACACTCTAAAATATGCTAACTCTAATCCAAACTCATTCTCGTCAAAAAGTGCTAATGCATTTTTGATACTCTATTTGAAGTCTCAATATTTTCATCAAAAGAGTGTGGATTTTGATACACTGCAAAAGCAGATACGCAGACTCTACTCAACGCATAGTAAGGCTTTGGCATTTAAGGCTTTGAGTAGCTATTTTGGTGGGAATAGCAAAAAAGATATGCGTGTGGCTTTGCATTTGAATGGGGATAAAGAGATATATCAAAAGAGAGTTTCATTTACTAAAGAGATAACAGATAATCATATTCTTATAGAGCCACTCTCTGGTGTGGTAAATTATACAGTAGAACTCTTCAAGCATCTTCCTTATCCCCTTAAAAATAAGCTAACAAACGCAAAAAAGTTAAGTATTAAACAAGAGTTTATAAATGAGAAGGGCAATAGAGTAGACCTAAAAAATATAGAACAAGGCAGTGAACTTTATAGTAAAATTACAGTAGGTAATATGGACTCTATTGAGAATATTGTACTTAATCAAAGGATACCTGCGTGTTTGGATATTGTAAATAGTCGTATAGATACTCATAAAAATGAGAAATTTAAAGATAAAAATTTTGATGTAGACTATAAAGATATACGAGATGATAGAGTGTTGTATTTCTTTGGAGTAAGAGAGGGAAAAACAAGAAGAGAATTAGTATCTTCATACCCTTATAAAATAAAAAGAGTAAAAATTCAAAATCAAACGGTTATTTATACACCACTTATTGCAACAACTCTAGGAGAGTGTCATCTTCCTGCGGTAACTATTGAAGCTATGTATGATAGCCGTATTAATGATTATGCAAAAGAAGCTCATACTATTGTAGTGAAATCCAAAGAGCAAATAGTGCATAATAAACAACTTGAAAATAAAGAGAGAGTTATAAAGCTTGTACGAGACTACTACCTATTAGAAGAAAAAAATGCAGACCCCAAAGAGTTTTTAGAGTATTTTCATTTTCCTTTGAAAAGATTTTTTAATACAGGGGATGTAAGCAAGAGTGATATGCTTGAAAATAGAGAAAGAAGTAATAAAGATTGGATAAAAAAGAGATATAATATCAATGATATAACAGTAGTCAATCAAGAAGATTCATTACAACAATATAAAGTAAAAATAGTTTTTGATTATCTGTTAGACAATAATACTAAGACTTTGCAGGGGAGAAGTAAACATCTTTTGAGTATATCTTATCGTGATGGTAAGTTTGCTATAGATGAGGTCTCTACAACTCAATAAATTTTAATCTAGGAGTAGACTCTATGCGTGTAGATAAGTGGCTAAGTGCCGTAAATGTAGTAAAAAGAAGAACCATAGCATCTGATATGGTAAAGAGTGGTGTTGTTTGTGTTAATGGTATGAAAGCAAAAGCATCTAAGAATGTGGCAATAGGAGATAAGATTACTATCACTTATCTTAAAGGGGAGAAAAACTTTGAAGTCCTCCAAATTCCAACTACAAAAACAATTCCAAAAAGCAAAAAAGAGGAGTTTGTAAAGGAGCTATGATGAGAACTAAAGAAAAATTTCAAGACCTATTTGATAATAAACTCTCCACCGAGGAAGCACGGCAATTTTTAATAGACCTTTATACCAAAGGGGAGAGTGCAGAAGATATTGCTACTGCTGCGTCTGTGATGCGAGAACACTCTGTTAAACTTCCTATATCTGATATATTACAAGAACAATCCATAGATGTAGTAGGAACAGGTGGTGACAAGAGTGGAAGCTTTAATATCTCCTCCACCGTCTCACTGCTCTTAGCCTCTATGGGTTCAGTAGTGGCCAAACATGGTAATAGAAGCATCACAAGTAACTCAGGATCCGCAGATTTATTAGAATCATTAGATATTAACCTCAATCTCTCTCCTAGCAATCAAGTCAAGATGCTAGAAGAGACAGGATTTTGTTTTATATTTGCTATGAACCATCATCCTGCTATGAAACATATTATGCCTATTCGCAAATCTATAGAACATAGAACTATTTTTAATCTTTTAGGTCCTTTAACAAATCCAGCAGGAGCTAAGAAGTATCTTTTGGGAGTCTTTGACCCAGAGTATATTCAGGTAATGGCAGAGGCATTGGTAGAGCTTGGGACTTCTCGCGCACATGTTGTGAGTAGTAATGATGGTATGGATGAAATATCTATTGCTACAACTACACCTTTTGCTTATGTAGAGTCAGGGCATATATCACAAGGGATTATAGACCCTGAAGTATATGGCTACAAATTAGCACCCAAAGAGGCTATATTAGGTGGGAATGCCAAAGAAAATGCTCAAATAACACGCGACATATTCACAGGTAGAGAACAAGGAGCTAAAAGAGATATAGTGCTGATTAATGCCTCTTTTGCACTCTTTACTGATGGCAAAGCTCGTGACCTAAAAGAGGCTAAAGAGATGGCAATTATGGCTCTTGATAGTGGCAAAGCTATGGAACATTTAGCTCTAATATCTGATATATCTAATAAGCTCTAATTTATGCCATCAAAAACTATAACAGCGTCTTTGGATGGATTAGAAGAGATTACATGCTACTTAGCTAAATATATTAGCTCTGATACTATCATATTTCTTAGTGGAGATTTAGCATCAGGCAAGACAACGCTCTGTTCGGCTATAGCCAAAGATAGAGGAATTATCGAGGGGGTAACCTCTCCTACTTTTTCTTTGCAACAGTGTTATAGTGAAGATCTTTACCATTATGATTTGTATCGTATTTCAAATGAAGAGTTTTTTGAGATGGGTCTGCATGAAGAGCTAGATAAATCAGGATGGCACCTTATTGAGTGGCCAGATGCAAAGCTTCAATCGTTTTTAACCAATGCTGGGTATAATACTGCTTCGATTATTATTGAAAATCATGGTAATCAAAGAGATTATTTTATAGAGGTTTAGATGCACACACTAGAAGCGTTCAACTTATCCAAAATCATTAAAAAAACACAAATAGTTCATGATATTTCACTCCAACTTAAAAGTAAAGAAATTGTAGGGCTTTTGGGTCCTAATGGAGCAGGAAAAACAACATGTTTTTATATGGTGTGTGGATTAACTGATGCTACTGGAGGAAGAGTTTTAATTGATGGAGAGGATATAACAGACCTACCATTAAGCTCTCGTGCCAAAAAAGGTATAGGGTATCTTCCACAAGAATCTAGTATATTCAAAGACCTCACTGTAGAACAAAACCTACGAATAGCAGCAGAAGCTATAGGTATAAAGCACAAAGAGATAAAACCTAGAATAGAAAGACTTTTGGAGATTTTTAATATTACTCCTATTCGAGACCGTTTGGGTATTCGCCTGAGTGGTGGAGAGAGAAGACGGGTAGAGATAGCTAGAGCATTAGTTGGAGAGCCAAAATTTTTGTTGCTAGATGAACCTTTTGCAGGTATTGACCCTATTGCTGTTATTGATATTCAAAATATTATTCGCCAATTAGTAGAATTGGATATGGGTATTCTTATTACCGATCATAATGTCCGTGAAACACTCGATATTTGTGATCGTGGTTATGTAATGCGTGATGGTGAGATGCTAGCAGAAGGTAGTAGTGATACTATAGCCCATGATAAAAATGTACGAAAGTACTATCTTGGTGAGAACTTTACATTTTAGTCCCTATCGCTTAACTGGATAAAGCAGGGCCCTCCTAAGGCCTAGCTAGAGGTTCGAGTCCTCTTGGGGATACCAAAACTTCAAATATTAATCTTCCAATAACCCAGCACCATCTAACGAGGCATTTTCTAAGGATGATAAGAGTATGTTAACTCCTTTGAGTGAAGAAGGCATGACTTGACTAGGAAGATTCTCTTGGATATAGTCTAGTAGATAAGAATTCTTGCTAATTACTCCTCCTCCTAAGATTATTGTTTTAGAGTTTGTTAGGGTGATAAGTGTAGCTATAGCGTGGAGTAGTGCAGTTTGAAATTGGATGGCTATAGGATGCTTTTGTTCTATAAGAATTTTAAGATCTTTAGCTGTATATTTTGAATTACTATATGTAAGCCATCTTTCTAGCCCTAAACCAGAAGCGTAGAGTTCTATACAGTTGTCTTTACCACAGCCACAGACAAAGGGGGCTTTTTTGTAGGGAATATGACCTAGCTCAAAAGATTGATTATTGTAACCTCTTATAAGTTTTCGATTGTCCATAACTCCAGCACCTAAACCTGTACCTATAAAAAGAGCAGCAATATAGGGTTGCTTATGATATTGTGATTCTGCTAGGATAGCACAGTTAAGATCATTATCTATGGCTAAGTGTAGGTTTGGATATTTATTTTGAAAGTACTCTTTAATATTTTTGTGGCTTACTGTGATATTAGGAGATGAGAGTATTCTCCCATCTGTAACCTGTCCTGCAAAAGAGATACCTATAAACTCTATACTAGGATATTCCACAAGGTACTCTTTGATAAATTCTATAAGATTACTTTGTGCAGTGAGTTGGCTTTTTTCTATAGTATTTTTGAGTCCAGAGAGTCTGGAGCGTAGATGTGTTCCACCTATATCAATACTTAGTCTTAGACTGCTCATCCTCTTAATCTTCTTGCTGCTTCATTGGGGTCTATAGGGTTTATCATCATTTGTGTAGCTACTTCAAATCCTGCATGTTGGTAGATGCGTGGAGTTATGCGGATATAAAATCGAGTAATTGTATCTATCTCATCAAAAAATAGTTTTGTTTGTGAATTTTTTTGAAGTGGTGGAACAGAAACAAAAAGATTGAAATCAAAGTTTCCTAGTGTATTTTTTAGGCTAGAAAAGACTTTAGATACTATAGAAGCAAGGCTTTGCAACTCTTCTTTATCGATAAGTTCTAATCTACTTAAACCCTCTTTTGCCATTATCATAACTTCAAATGGGTATTCACTAGCATAAGGACAAAATGCAACAAAATCACTATTTTCTGTTATAACGCGATTATCTTGATACTCTTGGACTATCATATCTTCTAGGAGTACATGACCTGTGTGATGGTAATGTTCTGAAAATCGTTGGTATTTTTGGAATAGGGTGGTTGGAATAACAGGCAAAGCTATAAGCTGTGTATGTGGATGTTCTTGGGATGCACCTGCGATAAGACCAGAGTTTTTAAAGATAGTAAGAGAAAGAAGTTCTCTATTGTCTTTGAGATCTATAATACGATTGATAAGAGTATTAAACCAATTGATATAAGTATCAACACTCCATTGGTGCATTTCTAGGGTGTGATCGGGTGTATCTACAAGTATCTCATGTGCACCAAATCCATTATGAGCCTGAAAAATACCTTCGTGTTTGATATAATTTTTTGTCTCCACATTAACTGCTGTATAGAGGTTTGGAATAACACGATTGTGCCATCCTTTTTGATTAGCTTCGCTTGAAGCATCTCGAAGTGCATAAATCTCTGGAGTTGTCATAGATTCATTTCCCTCACAAAAAGGGCAATGAAGCATTTTTGTTTTTACTTGGGATTGATTATTACATAGAGGACGGCTAAGTCTCTCGGGAGCAATAATAACAAATCTATCATCGAGTAGATTATAACGGATATCAGACATTTTTGACCTTTGGTAGAAAATAAATTTATTTTATCCTAATATTCCCATAAGCTTTATTAAGATATAATTTCTTTGTTAATAAAAATTATCCTTAAGGAATTAAATATGATCGTAACTAATAAAGCTCCAGATTTCACAGCAACAGCAGTACTTGGTAATAACCAAATCGTTGAGGATTTTAACCTCTATGAAAACATTGGTGAAAAAGGTGCAGTACTTTTCTTTTATCCTCTTGACTTTACTTTTGTATGTCCATCAGAGCTTATCGCTTTTGACCATAGACTCAAAGAGTTTGAAGAGAGAGGGATCCAAGTAATTGGTTGTTCTGTAGATTCTCAGTTTTCTCACTTTGCATGGAAAAATACACCAATTAACGAAGGTGGTATTGGACAAGTTAAGTATCCATTGGTAGCAGATCTTAATAAGCAAATTGCTAGAGATTTTGATGTATTACTAGATGATTCTGTAGCTCTTAGAGGTTCTTTTTTGATTGATGCTGATGGTACAGTAAGACATGCAGTAGTTAATGATCTTCCACTTGGTAGAAACATTGATGAGATGCTTAGAATGATTGATGCTATGTTGTTTACAAATGAGCATGGTGAAGTTTGTCCTGCTGGTTGGGTTAAAGGTGATGAGGGTATGAAAGCAGATACTGAAGGTGTTGCTGAATATCTTGGTAAACATGCAGACGAACTATAAATAAATTAGAGTGAGCCTTTGTAGGCTTACTCTTTTAATGGAAAAAAATGAATTATTATATTGAGATACTCAAAGCATCAGGACTTAAAGCTACAGTTCAGAGATTAACTATCTTAGAACTTATGTCAGAATCTGGTCATATTACTATTGATGGTTTATACCAACAAATTAATCAAACACATCCCACTCTCTCTTTGGCTACTATATATAAAAACATAGTTATGATGATAGAAAAAAAAGTTGTAGTAGAGATACCTATCGTAGGGTCTAAGTCCTATTATGAACTTAAAAAGCAAGATCATATTCATCTGATTTGTAAAGAGTGTGGAGATGTAGAAGATAAAGAGTTAAATCCTTCATTAGAGCAATCATCTTTTGTAGATGATACTTTTTTATTATCTTATATGCAGGTCAATCTTTATGGTACTTGCCTAGAGTGCCAATAACATAGTACAAACTTATTATAGGGAAAATTTATGACTATTACAAAACAGGTTACATTTGTGGCAAAAGATGAGTGTGTAGCAGAGCTAAAAGCACTTCTTGTAGATATGATAGATGCTTCACGCAATGAAGATGGATGTTTATTTTATTATATTCACCAACTTACTCAAACACCTACAACTTTTACTGTATTAGAGAGCTGGAGAGATAATGATGCCCTAGAAGGACATAAACACTCTGCACACTATTTATACTATAAAACTAATTTTGAGCCTTTTACTGCTGAAAAATATTCTTCTGAGCTTAGCTCTTTAGTGTAAGAGAGTTTAGGGATTTTATATCCCTGGAGCTTTCCACATAGATTCTACTAATCCTCTATCTACAAGCTTTAATTGTTCTGTATATATCTCTTGCCATTTTTCTTTGATCTCTTGATAGCGTACAAAATTCTCTTTGTTGGGGTCAATAGTTCTCTCCCATACTACAAGTTCTTTGGCTACCTCATCTATACTTTTGTATACACCAGCACCTACTCCTGCTACCATAGCACCACCTAAAGCGGTTGCTTCTTTGACTATAGGAATATGAATAGACTTACCTGTGACATCTGCTAGTATTTGTGACCATAATTTACCTTGACTTGCACCACCACCAAATGTAAGGCTTTGGCTACTTACGCCTGAGAATTGGTATATATTTTCTAGGTTTATAGCAGAGACTATACAGGCATTTTCTTCAAGGCTTCTAAACATACTTGCTATATTAGATTTTTGGCTATCTAGTGAGAGATTAATAAATGATGGACTAGCATGGTACCATTTGCCATATTTCATAGCATCAGAGAATATTGGCATAATTCCATAAGAGCCTATAGGTACTTGTGTAGCCATTTCTTCGAGTATGGTATAAGTATCAATACCTCTTGTAATCGCTTGGGCTTTTTGTGTTTGGCAAAAGGCATCACGAAACCATCGCATTACAAGACCAGAAAAGAAAGAAATACCTTCTGCTTGTGAGAGTCCAGAAACAACATGTGGGTTAATGCGTATACTCATGTCTTTTGGGGGCAGGGTACTGGTATCTATATTTACTATCTGTTGCCAAAAGCTTCCGCCTAATATAGCACTCTCTCCTGCTTTGACTACACCTAATCCTGCGGAACCAAGTTGCACATCACCGCCACCCATTACTATTTTTGTACCTTTAGCTAGTCCTGTTTGGTCACTTGCTTTTTGTGTTACTGTACCTATTACTTCTGAGGGTTCATAAACAGGAGGAAAAATATCATCTTTGATTCCTACAGCTTTAGCTTGGTTACTCTCCCATTGGCGTTTTGCAAGAGAGAATATACCAGTAGTTCCAGCATTAGAAGGATCTGTTGCAATTACACCAGATAATTTGGCAAGTATCCAATCACTAATCATTGAAATTTTATCAATTTTTGCATAAAGAGAGGGTTTATTTTTTTTGACCCAAAGGAGTCTTGGTAATGCACCTAGTGCAAATGTTTGACCAGAGCTAGCATAAAATTCTTCTTCTATACCCAAAGAGAGTTCTTTGAGTTGTCTAACCTCTTTGGAGGCTCTTGCATCCACATTGGCTACACCCCAGAGTTCACAACCAGCTTTGTCATAGAGTATAATCCCCTCACGCATACTCGAAGCAGTAACTGCTAGTATTTGTGAAGATTTAATTTGGGCTTTTGTTATGGCTTGTTGGATACATGTTTGTGCAATCTTCCAATTAAGTTCAAAGTCAAAGCCCATAGAGTTCTCTACACCAACTTCTGCTAGGTGAGACCACTCTTGTTGCCCTACAGATATTTGTCTCCCTAGAGTATCAAATATAACAGCTCTTATGCTTCCTGTACCTGCGTCTATTGTCATAAGATATGCCATATCTGTTTCCTTCTAGGTTATTTAGACCATTGATTGATTTTATCAGTATATTCTTGGAGTATTTTTAATCCACTTTCTTCATCTAATGCTTGTATAGAGAGATTGAGATGGTTACTATATTGGTCTGGTATCATAAGAATCCAGTTTGTATCAGTAATCCATGTTTTCACTCCATCAGCAGATGATGATTTTTTATCTTTAGCATCTTCTAGGAACTTACGCATCATTTTACCTTTGAGAGCTTGAGAACACTCTATTTGGGTTTGATGATAGTAAAATGGCTCTAATTTTTTTACTAAGTCTGACATTTTGACATCATGTTTAATCATTAATTCTAATATCTTGATAGTCGCATACATTGAATCACGGTATAAAGAGAACTCTGTAAATGCAAAGTTACCATCAACGGTTGCGATGAGATCATACTCTTTTAACTCTTCTGCTTTAAAGTTAGAATATTTTCCTCTTTCAATATCTAAATTTTTATAATAAATAATATCAGGAGCCCAAGTTGGTAAAAAGACTTTTTTCTTACCTTCTTTTTCTGCTTCCATATCTAAAAGAGAAAGAATTACTTCAAGTGTATCTTGAATAGAGAGTAGTTTTCCATTATCACATACAATATCAAGTCTTTGACCATAAGGATAGAGTAAAAAACCTGCATCTAATCCTAGACCTTTGACAATATTTTGTGTATCTTTAACTGAGCGATTGACAAGTGATTTAAAATTGGCAAGTTGATGTGAATCATGATAATTATTGAAAATCATATTATCAATATGGAGATCATTGAGTATACTAGGGAAAATTTCCGAAGAGAGACCATGCATCAAATCAACAGCAACACGACAATCAACACAGGCAAAGAGTCTTTTTTGATAGCTCTCTTCCATACTTGTTTTATATGCTAATATCTCTTGTTCTCTTAGACCTTCTGATATTTTCCCTATCTGAGAAAAATCTACGCGTCTAAAGGTTTCTTTGAAATATGCTTTTTCTATCTTTTTGGCAACATCATTATTAATACGAAGTGCTTCATTGTTAAAGAATGTTATTGCTGTAGTAGTTGTATCTTCTCTATTTTGGCGGAAATATATTCCTGCATCATAATCATCATGATTTGCTAGATTGAAGCGAAGTACAGAAGATGGAATACTTTTGAGATCTACTACATTAACACCAGCTGAAAGCATACCACCGATAAATGCTCTTTTGAGCATGCGTGAACTAGGATGATTATCTCGACCAATAAGCAAAATAGAACCAATAGGAAGTTGGGCTCCAAATGATTCAGCTAATTTTGTAGCCATCTCACATGAGAGTTCCACATTTGATTTACCCTCAACAATACCATTTTCAAAAATAGAGTTTTTATAACGACTTCCCAATATAACATTACTACTAATAATAGAAGCAGATTCAATAGCTTTGTTTGGCCATACTGTAATATCTTTTTCTACAGTAACTAACTCACCAATTTCACAGCCCTCAGCTACTATAATTCCAGCAGTCATTTTGGAATTTTTTCCAATAATATTATCATTACAGATAATAGAATTGTCTATTTTTGTACCTTTTTGAATCTCTACATTATTCCAGATAACAGAGTTACTCACTTTAGCATCTTCTCCAATGCTTACATTATCTCCAATGGTTACATTTTTGAGTTTTGTTCTTGTGCCTATAGTAACATTTTTACCAAATATTACTTTACCTATAATCTCTACACCTTCTTGAAGTTGTGGATTTTCATCGCTATAGAGAACTCCATCAGGGTAGTATCGTTCTTTATTTCGCATTGGAAAGTTAACTCGTTCGCTCATAATGTCTTCATGCACTTCACGATAGCTATCAGGATTTCCGACATCTCTCCAGTAGCCATTAGCATTTCCAGCCATAAGTTCTACACCCTCTTTCATAAGGAGAGGAAAAAGATCTTTTGCAAAATCAAAGTTTTCTCCTTTTGGGATATAGTTTAATATTTGTGGTTCTATAATATATATACCTGTATTAATAGTATCACTAAATACCTCACCCCAACTAGGCTTTTCTAAAAACTTCTCTATTTTCCCTTCATCATTAGCAATAACTACACCAAATTCTAGTGGATTTTCTACGGAAGTAAGTGTAATAGTTAATTGAGATTCTTTACTTTTATGATAATCAAATATTTTTTGAAAATCAAAATCAGTAACTAAGTCTCCAGAGATAATAATAAAGTTTTCATCACCTATATGCTCTTGTGCTAGTTTGACAGCTCCTGCTGTACCATAATCATCATCAGGAATAACATAAGTAATCTTCATTCCAAAGTCACTACCATCACCAAAGTGATTTTGGATCACTTCTGGTTTAAAGTAGAGTAGTACAATAAATTCTTCGATACCTAAATCTCTAAGATTTAGCATTGTTTGTTCCATCATTGGACGATTAATAATTGGTAACATAGGTTTTGGTCTTGAGTGGGTAAGTGGTTGAATTCGTGTTCCGAATCCTCCAGCCATTACAACAGCTTTCATGGGGTAGGCTCCTTCGTAATAATCTAAATAATAACCTGCTAACATTGTATTCAGATGAGTTTAAAAAGAGACCTGAAATAGGGCTTTGGGGACAAAATTGCAGAAATAGTATTAATATTGTTACATGTTATGTTAATATTCATCACCTGACCCTAAATTGTATTTTTTCAAATTTAGAAAAATAACATTAAATTAACCACTAACATTTTTACTCATAAATAAAATAGAAATAACAAAGTACAAAATCATAAAATTTTGTACTTTTAAAACACATTTTAATAAGGTAAATCACCAGTCCAATTACCAGATGGATTGTATCTACATACAACAATCACACCATTTTTAAAACTACCCGTTTGAATAATAGCACTCCCACAACCTATCTCTGTTGAATCTTTCCAAATCATTTGAGTATAATGACCACACATCTCTCCATCAATACAATCGTTAAGAGTATAATCATAATAAGGTTTTTCTTCATACCACATATTAGTAGAAACAGTATAGTCAATAGCATAAGTAGCTATAGCCAAATTTTCTCCATACGGAGTATCTTGATCATGTTCCATAGTTCCTTTAGATGCTAATACTTCTGCATACGCTTGTGCTGTTGCTGCTACAGTTGCACTCCAAGAGAGATCTGAACCTGAATATAACTCTTGTCTAATTGCATTATGTCTATCAACAACTGATTGAATATCAGGAGCTAAACTACTATCTCCCTCATTAGGAGTTGATCCATCATCTGTGCGTACACATCGTACATTAGCTTTTCCTGAAAATCCTATAGGATCACCTATCTCATCACCATACTGAGCTGCACCTTCTTTGGTTCTTGCATATCCATCAGAAACTACTTCAGCAGTACAAGTACTAAATCTTTGCACTGGAGTATTACCTTGTGCATTCATATTATAATGAAAATCTTTTGACTCATCGAGTGTTGGCAATCTCCAATCACTATAGCCACCAAAGCTCAAATCAGTACAAACTGTAAGGGCTTCTGCTAGCTCTTCATGACCTAATAGGGCATTTTGCCACATAAATTTTGTAGTATTATTTGTAAATATAGTACCATCTTGACTTCCAACATAAGTACTAGTTGAAGTCTCTTCTTGCCCTAAGTCAAATTTATCAAGAGCATCTGTTTTACTTTGTTCAGTAGCATCTACACCACTCATAATCTCTTTAGCATCACTTACATTGGATAATCCCTTATCCGCAAATGCTAATCCTACTTCTGTCTTATTCTCAAGAATTGTCTTATCATCCCCTAAAGCTCCTTGCATAACAGCCAAGATAAATAAAGAAGGGGCAATATTTCCACCCATTAATTCAGCTTCCCAATACTCTTGACCGTCGCTATCAGCAGTTCTTTTAAAAAGATTTGTATAAATAGCTACAATAAAGACATTTATATCATTTACCTCTCCATAAAGATTCTCTGTCTCTTCTTGATCAAAAAAACTATTAGCTATTCCTTCAAGACTTAAACCTGAACTATTTAACCAATAGTCAAGTCCCGCACTATCTGGTGCTCTGTCAAAGGTAGCTATATATAACTTAGCTACAGTATCCTTTGTTGGTGTTGTAGCGTGCATTTGGACTACCATAAGTAGTATCAAAAATAAAAATCTAATCCGCATATCATCTCCTTTTAAAATAATGATAGAATAGTACATCTACAGTATATAAAAAAGAGACTTATACTTTGGCATGTACCTCATCAGACTTCTATTTACTCACCTCTTTCCAACTCTTCTAGCCAAGCTCTTCTATTAGCATCACTTGGCATTTTCCAATCAGCTCTAGGGCTTAGACTAATTGTTCCTACTTTTGGACCATCTGGCATACAACTTCGTTTAAATTGTTGCGTAAAGAAACGATTGATAAATACTATAAGCCATTTTTTAATAGTTGCTTTATCATAGTTTTTAAATGCCATTTGAGCCAAAAGAAGAATTTTACTAGGCTTAGCTCCATATTTAATGATATGATACAAAAAGAAATCATGGAGTTCATATGGTCCTACTATTGACTCTGTTTCTTGCGTTATACTATCTTCCTTATGTGGAAGAAGCTCTGGTGATATTGGTGTGGCTAATATGTCTTGAAGTATTTCTTTTATAGCTGTATTACTTGTAAAATACTCTATAACATATTGAATAAGTGTTTTTGGAATACCAGAATTAAGTGCATACATACTCATATGATCACCATTATAAGTACTCCAGCCCAATGCTATTTCACTTAGGTCTCCTGTACCAATAACCAAACCTCCCTCTTTATTTGCCATATTCATCAAAATAGTTGTTCTAGCTCTTGCTTGTACATTCTCATAAGTTACATCTAGCTTTTCTCTATTATAATCTATTGCTTCAAATGTCTCTAATGAAAGTTTTGTAATATCTATAGTTTTTAGCGTTACACCCAAAGCTTCACATAACAAAGTAGCATTTGTTTTGGTTCGTGTGGTTGTGCCAAAACCAGGCATAGTTATAGCAACAATATCTTTGTAATCCCAACCCATTATCTCAAAAGCTTTATGTGTAGATAGAAGAGCCAAAGTAGAATCTAATCCACCAGAAATACCAATATGAGCTTTTTCTATATATGCATGTTGCATTCTTTTGATAAGACTATGTGCTTGAATAGTAACTATCTCTTGACATCTATACGATTTTTCTTTAAGGTTTGATGGCACAAAAGGATGTGCATTAATAAATCTATTTAGTTTAGAGAGAGTAGGGGGAGGAGCAACTTTGATTATTCGTACCTTTTGGAATGGTGCATCAGCAAAGCTTCCCTCGCTCAAACGCAACCATACAATCTTTTGCAAATCTACATCAGCCGTAACCAATTGGCTATTCATCTCAAACCGCTTACTCCTTGCAAGAAGTGAGCCATATTCACAAATCAACGCATCACCACCAAAAATAGTATCAGTAGTAGACTCACCTACACCGCTAGAAGTATACGCATACGCACACATAGCCCTAGCACTCTGAGACTCTACAAGGCTTTGACGATACTCTGCTTTGCCAATAAGCTCATTACTTGCAGAAAGATTGAGTATCAGTGTAGCACCATTACTAACCATATAATTACTTGGAGGAGTTACTGCCCAAAGGTCTTCGCATATCTCTACACCAAAAATAAGATTATCATCATGCCTAAAAAGTAAATCAACCCCAAATGGTACCTCATCACCCATAAACTCTGTAAAGCTACTTGTTATATCTTTTCCACTTATAAACTGCCGTTTTTCATAAAACTCTTTATTATTTGGCAAATAGCTTTTTGGGACTATGCCTAAAATCTTACCTTGCTGTATAACTACTGCACAATTATAAAGACGATTAGTATCAAGAAGTGCTATACCTAAGATAGCGATAGTATTTAAGTCTTTTGTAGATATAAGAATATGTTGCAGTGCTTGGTTTTGGTTTTGATAGAGTGTTTGTTGGAAAAAGAGATCACTAGCGGTGTATCCTGTAAGTGTAAGCTCTGGAAATACTACGACACTAACCTCTTTTTTATAGGCTT
>JADGDQ010000088.1 GCA_016744805.1 Sulfurovaceae bacterium | reverse complement strand
AGAGATTAAAATTTTTGAGGATAAAGAGTATGTTATAACCCAAATATGTGATAATGGTATAGGTATTGATAAAGCTATTTTAAGTAAAATATTTAATCCTTATTTCACTACAAAAGATGAAAAAACAGGTACAGGGCTAGGGCTATATATGAGTAAAATGATTATAGAAGACCATCTTGATGGCAAGATTGAAGCATATAATACAAAAGAAGGTGCTTGTTTTAAAGTAAAATTACATAAATCAAGGAAAATATAATGAATATAGATATTAAATCTCTTAGAAAAAAAGTAGAAAACTTTTCTATTTTATATGTAGAAGATGAAAAAAATATACAAAAGAGTGTTTCAAACTTTTTGCATAAAATATTTTCTCATGTTTCTATTGCAGATAATGGAAAAGAGGGACTAGAAAAATATCTTAAAAACTCTTATGATATTGTTATTACAGATATTTTAATGCCAAAAATGAATGGTTTGGAATTAATTACTCATATTCGTAAAAAAAATAAAAAACAAGAAATTATTGTTATCTCTGCAAATACAGATTCAGAGAATTTTATAAAAGCAATCCAACTAGAAGTGACAGGTTATATTATAAAACCTATGAATTTTAATCAAACACTTAGTGTACTTGAACAATCTATAGATAAATTAATTATACTTCGTGAAAATGAGATGTATAAAACACAATTAGAATCTATGGTAGAAGATAGAACAAAAACTGTACTAAAACTACAAAATCAGTTAGTTGAAAACTATGAACATGCTATACGCTCTTTAGTTGATATGATAGAAGACCGTGATACCTATACAGGTGGACATAGTCAGCGAGTGGCTACATACTCAAAAGATATTGCAAAAGAGCTAGGGATGTCCCAAAAAGAGTGTGAACTCATCTATGAAGCAGGTATATTACATGATGTTGGCAAAGTCATTACTCCTGATAGTATTTTATTAAAGCCTGGAAAACTAACAGCACAAGAGTATTCATTAATTAAAGAGCATGTTAATGCAGGGTATAAAATTTTATCCCAAGTTCCTATGTATGAAGATCTTGCAAAAATTGTTCATGCACATCATGAACGCTATGATGGAAATGGATACCCAAAAGGACTCAAAGGTAAAGAGATTCCTATATATTCACGCATAATGATGATTGCTGATACATTTGATGCTATGACAACAAGTAGAATATACAAAAAAAAGAAAAGTGTTTCTACTGCTATTAAAGAGCTAAAACAACTTAGTGGTACATGGTATGACCCTTATATTATCAAAAGTGCCATTAAGGTTTTACAAAATATTAATCTTGATGAAATTCTCAAACAAGAACCGCATTCATATATTGATGAAGAACGATTTGCCTATTTTTATAAAGATACATTATCTGGTGTATATAATCAAGATTATCTCGATTTTTTCTTACAAAAATATGCTGACAAAAAAACTCCTCCATGTTTAAATATACTATATCTAAGAAATTTTACATCCTATAATCATAAATATGGTTGGAGTATGGGTGATAAATTTTTATATAACTTTGCAACTTACCTTCAAGAAGAGTTTTCAGACCTTCGAATCTTTCGGATTTTTGGTGATGATTTTGTTATTTTATCTCAAACACATCAAGTTATAGATATAGAAAAAATAAATAATTGTTATTTACTTGAAAAATCAGAGGTATATTGCGAATTTAAACATTATGATTTAAGAGTAAATAATATAGATTCTTATAAAGAATTGGAAGAGAAGGTTTAGCTTATCACTGCTAAACCTCTTTTAATCCTACTAAAAGTTCAGAGAATACCTGAGCTCTTTTTATTTTTTCTTGCTGTGTCATATTATATATTATCTCACTTAGTTTATAAGGTACCTTTGGATTTATTTTTGATACTTCATCTCTACTAATACTCCTTGGCTGTTTTAAAAGTGGTTCAAAGTTTTCTATAGCAGTATATCTCTTTTCATTTGTTAATAACATAAAAAGTTTATTACCAAAATCAAAAAGTTCCCAATCCTCTTTTTTGGCAGTTTTTGCATAAGAATCTAATGCTAGATAGCAGTTTAATTGAAGCTTTTCATTGAGTATATAGTTGATTTTTGTATAAAAACTTATTGCTTGCATAGAGTAATTAGCACTTAAATACCGACTATCATACGCCTCGTAACTCTCTCCTCTTTCTCTAAACTCTTTATATGCCATAAGAAGATATTTTGCATGATATTTTGCTTCTGTTACAGGTATAGCTTTATGTAAAGTTTTGGCTTCTATAGCTTTTCTTGTAATCTTACCACCTAAAAATATATGTACACCATCTACGCGATTACCATTCTCATCTTTGGCTTTACAGCCTTCAAAACCTATATCAGCTACTCCATGCACCCCACAGCCTTTTGGACATGCTGACCAATTCATCCGTACAGAAGCATTTTCTATAGGAATCTCTGTATTAAGAAACTCTGCCATCTCAATAGCATCAGATTTATTTGGTATTACACCAAAACTACAAGTTTTTGTTCCTGCACATGCTATCATATCATTGAAATAAAGGTTATTATAATGTGCATAATTACTAATTATCTTTTGAGATTCAAACTTTTCTAATGACTCTTTTAGGATATTAAGAATATATATATTCTGGTCATACGAGAGTCGTATATCTCCAGAGCCAAAAGCTTTAGCCTCTTTAGCTACTGCTATCATATCTTTTCCTGTAAAAATACCTGAGGGAACAATAAGTTTATATGCAAACTTACCATTTTTTCCTAATACTTTATTAGATCCTAAAGCAATAGATTGAGACTGCACCATAGTCACTCCTGCTTGTGCAAACTTCTTTCCTGCTTCATCTTCTATAGCCTGTACAAAATTATCTATACCTACATCATTCAAAAGAAAAACTAAACGATTTTTATTACGATTATCACGGTATCCATAATTTTTAAATACCGTTATAAGTGCTGTAAAAAAGAGTGGTACTTCTTCTATCTCTACAAATAAATTTGCATCTTGTGACTGCACACCTACTTTAGCTCCAAGAAAAACATTAAAGCCAAAAATACCCTCTTTTTGTGCCAAAACAAAACAGCAATCATGTCCAAAAATATTACATGAATTTGAGAGTGAACCTAATATACCTGTATTAAACTTACGAGGTAAAGCAGAAATCCATTGTGGGTTTAGAGTAAATATATCTTGAAGTTTTTGAATAATAGGCATAGTCTGTATAATATTATCATAAGCAATACCATCAAGAGGGTCTGTAACAATATTGCGTGGATTATCAGCTCCTGTCTGAAAAGTAGATACTCCTACCTCTTGAAGCTTGGATAAAACTTTTGATATATTAGCAATTTTAATATAACGCAACTCTACTTGCATACGAGTGGTAATATCTATATAATCATCACCATACTCATAAGCTACTTCACCAATACAAATAGCCTGTTCATAGCTAAGCTGTCCTGCAGGGATACGCACTCTTAGCATAAAATCTTCACCTTTATCAAAGAGTCCAAAACATTTGAGGAAATAACTACTATCTTCTTTACTTAATCCCTCATACCCCGCAGAGGCTATAGCATCTAGCTTATTGTACACATCCATAGGATCTTTTAGAGCCTTAGTATTTTCTACTTTATTAACTTTCTTACTTCTAGCCTCTAATGCTTGATTAAGTGATTTCATAATATATATTTTCTCCTAAAATTTTATATCTACTAAAATTATTATAACTCAATAGATACTAGTTTTAAACAAAGTATTGTATATTTTTTAATCATAAAAAGAGTTCTAAAATTTGTTTGCTCTGATATAATACAGATAGGCAGCATCATAACAGCAGTCCATGTCTCTTCCAAAATGACATATTCTTCCTTTCAAGACTCAATGGGCTGCCTAATCAAAATACTATAACAAACAACACAAAGGAATATTATGAAAGAATTTATTGAAGTATATGAAGAAAACAAAGAAAATATAGAAAATTTTATACTAACAACTTTACGCAATGGAGGCTCAATTTTAGATGAGTCTGCTACAGATTATAAAAAAATATTTCAAGCATTTCCATCTATGGAACTTATATATATTACAAGCATGCAATTTACTCAAACTTCAGCAAATATCTATAGAAACAGAATAGAAATCTCTGCTAAAAATAAAGATAGAGCTTACCTAAGCACAAAAATGACACACAAGGATGAACTCTTTTCTATTAGTAATCCCTATATTAGTTCTGCTACTAGTGATACCTGTATTACTCTTATGATACAAGAAGATGATAAGTATATATTTATAGATTTTAAGCTCTCTGCTCTACTTGGAAGGCTAGGACTCGTAGAGCTTCATCCCTCTTTTAATAAGCTAACAAAATTTTTCTATACATCTGTAGGTTTTTCTTTGATACTTTTTGCTTTTTTATCTATAGTCTATGCTTTATTTTCTTATAT
>JADGDQ010000002.1:74498-92739 GCA_016744805.1 Sulfurovaceae bacterium | reverse complement strand
AGCTGGTGTTGTTATTAATGATGGAATTATTATGATAGTAACTCTTAAAAAAGCTACAAATATAGAAGAGATATATAGCTTTTCTGCCAAACGATTCCGACCTATTATTCTTACATCTATTACCACACTTGTAGGACTTGCTACTCTTATTTTCTTTCCTACAGGACAAGCAGTTATCTTTCAACCTTTAGCTATAGCATTAGGATTTGGACTGGCATGGGGTACAATACTCAACCTACTCTATCTCCCTGTTCTCTATACATTTTTACAAGGAGATAAGTTAAAAGGATAAGAAATATAAATTTAGACAAGATACTAGAATATTTCGATAAAATGTCTTTTATTATTTAAAGAAGGAAATACATACTATGAAACAAGTTCCTATTCTAGTCTTAGATTTTGGCTCACAATATACACAACTTATCGCAAGAAAACTTAGAGAGAGTGGAGTCTACTGTGAAGTGGTTCCCTATCGTGAAGATATAGCTAATATAAAAGCACGCAAACCACAAGGTATCATACTCTCTGGAGGCCCTGCTTCTGTATATGCTGAAGATGCCTACCATCCTAGTGAAGAGATTTGGGATTTGGGATTACCTATTTTGGGTATTTGTTATGGTATGCAACTTATCACACAACATTTTGGTGGTTCTGTAGTAGCTGCTGACCATCACGAATATGGCAAAGCAAAACTCAACATTACTCAAAATAACTCTCATATCTTTGATGATATGACTAATGATGAGATAGTTTGGATGAGTCATGGTGACAGAGTAGAAGCTCTTCCTGAGGGCTTTGAAGTCATTGGAACAAGTGAAAACTCACCGTATGCAGCTATCTCTCATGATGAGAAAAAAATCTATGCATTCCAATTTCACCCAGAGGTACATCATACAGTAGAAGGTACAAAACTTCTCAAAAATTTTGCTAAACATGTCTGTGGCTGTAGTAGCACTTGGAACATGGGAAGCTTTGCTAAAGAGAAGATAAACGCTATCAAAGAGCAAGTAGGTGAGAAAAAAGTACTTTGTGGTGTAAGTGGTGGTGTAGATAGCTCTGTGGTGGCTGCTATGCTTAATGAAGCACTACCAAAAGAGCAACTTATTTGTGTTTTTGTAGACCAAGGACTGCTACGAAAAGATGAAGCATCACAAGTACAAGTAATGTTTAAAATGCTTGATATTCCTCTTATTACAATAGATGCAAAAGCCGAGTTTATGGAAGCATTAGCAGGTGTGACAGACCCAGAGATCAAACGCAAAGCAATAGGAGAGAAGTTTATAGAAGTCTTTGATAAAGAGGCAAAGAAACATACAGATGTTGCTTTCTTGGCTCAGGGGACACTCTATACAGATGTTATTGAGTCTGTATCTGTCAAAGGACCATCTAAGACAATCAAATCACATCACAATGTAGGTGGATTACCTGATTGGATGAGTTTTGAACTTGTCGAGCCTCTGCGAGAGATATTCAAAGATGAGGTAAGAAAACTAGGTCTTGAGCTAGGTCTTCCCAAAGATATGATAGGCAGACACCCATTCCCTGGACCAGGACTAGCTATCCGTACTATGGGTGCAGTTACAGAAGATGGTCTGCATCTTATCAGAGAATCTGATGCTATCATGCAAGAAGAACTCAAAGCTACAGGTTATTATGACAAAGTATGGCAAGCCTTTACAGTACTTCTTAATGTGCAATCAGTAGGCGTAATGGGTGATAACCGTACTTATGATAATACTGTATGTATCCGTATGGTAGAGTCTGTAGATGGTATGACTGCTACTTTTGCACATGTGCCTCACGATGTACTAGAGGGGATGAGTCGCCGTATTATCAACGAGATAGATGGTATCAACCGTGTAGTCTATGATATTTCATCAAAGCCTCCAGCTACTATAGAGTGGGAATAGAGGTTTAACACTTTGATGAAATGGTTATTTATTTGCTCTCTCTTCTTTAGCTCTCTATTTGGTGCAATATCCGTAGAGACAAAATGGACTGAGGGAGATACATTTTCTGATTATCTACAAAAACATCAAATTCCTCAATGGCTTATTCAAAATATTGATGATGAAGATAAACAATTTCTCTCAGAAATACAAAGTGGAGTCAAAGTATTTGAACTCTATACCAAAGAAGGAACACTTATACAATCTCTAATTCCTATAGGAAGAGAGATGCAGATACAAATATTTAAAGATGAACAAAATGATGAGTATCTTTTTGATATTATACCTATCATATATGGTATACGAGAGCATGATGTAGTTATGCCTATTACTGTAAGTCCTCATTCTGATATTATTAATAATATTCACCATGCTCCTTTAGCTACTAAAATTAGTCATCTCTTTAAAAAAAGTATCAATTTTCGTAAACTTCACAAAGGTGATACTTTAGCGTTGATATATAAACAAAGAGAACGATTAGGCAAACCTTTTTTAGATCCCGAAGTATTAGTAGCCATGATAGAGACAGCTGGTAAAAAAAAGTTTATCTTTGTAGATGAAGAGGGTGTAGGTTACACAAAAACACACAAAGATGTCTCTTATGTAACAAAAGGGAAGAAAAAAGTCAAACAAGAAGTAAAAGTAAAAAGTAGTAGCTTTGGTATGCCCCTTCGTCATGTTCGTATATCTTCTCGATTTAGTTATAAAAGATGGCACCCTATACTCAAACGATATAGACCCCATTTAGGAGTAGATTTTGCAGCAAAAAGAGGTACTCCACTATTAGCTGTTGGAAGTGGGAAAGTTATCTATTCTGGATGGATGGGTGGCTATGGAAGAGTTGTTAAGATTAAACATTCTAATGGCTATATATCTTTATATGCTCATCAAAGTCGTATTCGTGCCAAAAAAGGCACACATGTTAAAAAAGGGCAAATTATAGGCTATGTAGGAAGCTCTGGTCGCAGTACAGGACCTCATCTTCACTTTGGTCTCTACAAAAGAAATAGAGCAATTAACCCCCTGAAAATGATAAATAAAAGATACAATAAACGAACAAAAATCATAACAAAAGTTGTTGATATTATTAAGAAAAAGAAAGTACCTATAAAGGGAGCTTTAGAAAATAAAAAGCGTCTACTAGAGATAGTAAAAAATCCTCCTGAGCTATTTAATTGGCAAGGAACTAAAGAAAATTTTATGTATTTTAATGATATACAAAAGGGTAGTAAAGGATAAATATGGGCTACGAGACCATACACTTAGAGGAATCAAAAGGATTATTAGATGCACTAATCCTTCAACCTAAAGGCTTTAGTGAATATCATCAAAATGAAATTGCAAGAATTCTTAAAGAGATATATAACCAAGATGGTACAGAAATATTCTTGGAGTATGTTCGTTCTATTCCAGAAGAGTATCTTGGTGAAATTCTCCTAGAGCTTCCTGAAAATATCAAAGATGAAGCTATATCCGAACTCTCTGTTTTACAACTTGTAGAGATAGTAGATGAACTAGACTCTGATGATGCCACAGACTTATTACAAGATATAGAAGATATAGACAGCGATAAAGAGAGAGAAATTTTATCTAGCCTAGATGATGATGATATAGAAGATATAGAACGACTCAAAAGATATGAAGATGATGAAGCAGGTGCATGGATGCAAACAGAACTTTTTTCTGCAAGGCTCTATGAAAATATTACCGATGCTGTTAATCGTCTTAAAAAGATGAAAGACGAGGATAAGCTTAATAATGTTCATCAGGTATTTATTATTGATAAGTTTGGTCTTTTAATTGGTGCTATACAGTTAGAAGACCTTATTACTTATAATTTTGATTATTCATTTAGAGACTACTTTAATAAAAATCATAAAATGATACAAACAGTCAAAGCTGGTGATAGTGTAGATGAAGTGATCAAAGTATTTGAAGATTATGATCTTGTTGTTCTTCCTGTAATTGATTATCAGGGTAAATTAGTAGGACGGATTACCTCTGATGATGTTTATGACATTATAGAAGAGCGAGCCACAGACCAAATTTATAAAATGGCAGGTGTAGATGATGAGACCGAAGAGGATAAGAATATCTTCTCTATCACCAAAAAAAGAGGAACTTGGTTGGGAGTTAATCTTATTACGGCTATATTAGCCTCTTTGGTTATTGCTCTTTTTGATGAAACACTGCAAAAATTTGTAGCACTTGCGATATTAATGCCTATAGTTGCGTCAATGGGTGGAAATGCAGGTATGCAATCACTTACAATTATGGTGCGTCAAATAGCTCTTGGAGAGATGAATTGGATAGATGCCAAAGAGTCAATCCGTCAAGAGATTATTGTATCACTTCTTAATGGATTTATCTTTGCACTCTTAATAGGCATAATAGCTTTTATATGGTTTGATAGTTCACAGCTAGGCGTAGTTATTGGACTCTCTATGATTATCAATCTCCTAGCTGCAGGTTTTTTTGGTGCAGTCATACCACTTATGCTCAAAAATATAGGCATAGACCCTGCTGTAGCAAGCTCTGTATTGCTCACGACAGTCACTGATGTCTTAGGCTTTTTTGCCTTTTTAGGCTTAGCAACACTTATCTTGGTATAGGAGAATAGATATGAAAAATAAGATTACAGAATTTACACTAGAACCTCTACATAACCCTAAATTCATTCATAGCTATTTAGCAAAATACAAACAAAATGATACACAAAAGAGCTGGGAAGTAGTGGAGGCACATAATAGTGTAGCTATACTTATTTACCATACACAAAAAGATAGCTTTATACTTGTCAAACAGTTTCGACCAGCAGTATATAATTCTAATAAAAATGGAATGACACTAGAACTTTGTGCAGGTATAGTAGATAAAAACCTTAGTTTACAAGAGATTGCACAAGAAGAGATAGAAGAAGAGTGTGGCTATAGAGTCCCACTAGCAAACATCAGTAAAATTACCTCTTTTTATACCTCTGTTGGATTTGCAGGAAGCAATCAAGTACTCTATTATGCCCAAGTAGATGAGAGCATGAAAGTCTCTGAGGGTGGTGGGATTGATGGGGAGCTTATAGAAGTTGTGCAAATCCCTACAGCAGAGGCTAAAGAGTTTATTTATAATGAAAATATTGCCAAATCAACAGGGCTAATGTTTGCTTTTTTATGGTGGTTTGACAGATAGTCTCTATGTATAAAATTATTATTTTTCTCACTATCCTTATTATTATTTATGGACTCTATAATAGCCAAAATAAAAATAATCAAAAAATAACAAAAAATATTGCTATCCATCATACTGAAATCCCAAAAAACAATAGATTAAATATACTAAAACATGAACTTAAAGAGTTAAATAAAGTCTCTTATCTCAAGGCATATATTATAGATGTTATTAATAAAGGTTCTTATGATTTAGGATTTAAAGGAGGAGTAATGGAGGGTGGATTTGTTGCTCCTGAAGATGCCTCAAAAATAGCCTGTTTTGTAATAGAAATGTCAGGAAAAAGCTGTCAAACCTCCTATCCTAAAGATGCTCAGATGTTCTATACTAGTGTGTGTGGTGGATGCCATGGGGATGATGGCAAAGGGATAAAAGGTACATATCCAGACCTTACAAAAAAGAAACTCTTAGGTATTCATAAAAAAGAAACTTACCTAAAAACAGAGATTTTTAAAATGCAAAAAATCAATAATTAGCTTGCACTGGGTAATCTAACTCTTACCTCTATTACAGTAAAATAATGCAAAAAAGTAAAGGCTTCTATTTGCATAAGGCAGAACTACTAGCACCCGCAGGAAACTTAGAAAAACTCAAAATTGCACTAGGGTATGGTGCTGACGCAGTCTATGGAGGTACTAGTACCTTTTCGTTGCGTATTCGCTCTGGCAAAGAGTTTGATATTGACTCTTATTCAGAGGGGATAGAGTATGCTCACTCACTAGGCAAAAAGGTCTACTGCACTATCAACAGCTTCCCTTTCAACTCACAACTCAAACTCTACGAAAACCATATAGCCAAGATGGCAGAGCTAGCTCCTGACGCTCTTATCATCTCTAGCCCTGGGGTTGTCAAGATGGCTGCGCGAATAGCCCCTAATATCCCACTGCACCTCTCTACCCAAGCGAATGTGATGAATGCTCTGGATGCAGAGGTCTATTATGATATGGGTGTAACACGCATTATCGCTGCGAGGGAAATTAGCCTCAAAGATTGTGAAGCGATTAAGTCGGTTATACCTGACCTTGAATTAGAGATATTTGTCCATGGCTCTATGTGTTTTGCCTATAGTGGGCGATGCCTTGTATCAGCCCTACAAAAAGGACGCGTCCCCAACCGTGGGAGCTGTGCCAATGATTGCCGTTTCCCTTATGAGATGTACGCACACAACCCAGAGACCAACACCACTTTTCGCTTAGAAGAAGAGAGTGAAGTGGGTACATATATAATGAATGCCAAAGATATGAATATGGCTTCGCATGTAGACGAGATACTCGCCTCTGGTGTCATAGACTCACTCAAAATAGAGGGTCGCACCAAATCCCCCTACTACGCAGGAGTCGTCACCAAAGCCTACAGACACGCCATAGATGACTACTACTCAGGTGATTTCGATGAGAGCCGTTACCAAGCAGAGCTAGAGACAACACAAAACCGTGGCTTCACCGATGCCTACCTTATCTCTCGACCATTTGAGAAAAACGACACCCAATCCCACGGCTTCACCATCCAAAACGGCACACACCAAGTAGCCGCCCTTGTCAGCGAAGATGGCACAAGCTGGAAATGCAAAGACAAGACCTGCATAGGAGATAGCGTAGAGATAGTCCTGCCTGTAGGAGCTACCGTAGAGATAGTAGATAATGAATATGGAACCATAGAAGAGAAAGACGGAAGCTACTGGCTGACATTTAAAAAACTAGAAGCCACAAGCGGAAAAGTCTTTGAGTGCATCCACAGCGGAGACCTCAACGACATCATCTTGCCTACTACTTTGCCTAGTTATACTATCTTAAGAAGAGGGATAAACGAGGCGTTAGAAAAAAAGGGTTTAGACACATAAAGTTTACCCAATATCAATATAAAAAAAAGGAAAAAAATGAAATTTGTATCTATAGTTATCGGAAGTAAAAGTGATTATGAAGTAATGAAAGAGTGTGCAACTACACTAGAGAAGTTTGGTGTGGCGTATGAGCTACTCATCTCCTCAGCACATAGAAGTCCAGAGAGAACCAAAACATATATAGCCCAAGCAGAAGCTAAAGGTGCTCAGATGTTCATCGCAGCAGCTGGTATGGCAGCTCACCTTGCAGGTGCATTGGCAGGAACTACTACGAAGCCAGTTATCGGTGTGCCTATGGCAAGTGGAGAGCTTAGAGGTGAAGATGCACTCCTTAGTACAGTAATGATGCCTGCTGGAATGCCTGTGGCTACAGTGGCTATCGGTAAAGCAGGAGCTATTAACTCTGCATACCTTGCTATTCAGATTATGGCACTAGGAGATGATGAACTTAGAATCAAACTCCAAGAAGATAGAATTGCTAAAGCAAAAAAAGTAGAGATAGACTCTAGTGAGATAGAAGTAATACTCTAATATAAAGTGGTGGGATACTCCCACCCTACAGTAGATTCTATTTTATCGAACATCTAATATGCGTTCCATAAAATAGAATCTACAAGGAATAGATAATGGAAAATGAAAAAAAACAAAAATCAGTAACTCTCTATAGCTCTCCATCATGTATTTGGTGTACAAGAGCCAAAAACCATTTTAGAAAAAATGATATTAAGTTCCGCACTATAGATGTCACCAAAGACATCAAATCAGCCAACGATTGTGCCGCACAGGGTTGCCGTGGTGTTCCTGTGGTCAAAGTAGGCTCACTATGGATATGTGGATTTGACAAAGTCAAGATAGATAGGGCTTTGGGGATATAAAAGGATAAGGGTATGCCAGCAGAATTAGCACGATTTCAAAACTTCGCAAAGCTCAAAGATACGCAGATAGCTTTTAATGATATTACTGTATTGGCTGGGAAACCTAGTACGGGGAAGAGTTATGTGATGAAGTTTATGTATGCTATGGATGAAGCTAAAAAAATTATAAGCAAAGATTCAAGCTATAATTTAACTTGGTATAACTTGCTCACCTCAATATTCTCAAATATAAATCAAATTTCTTCTTATTTTAAGTTTTCTAATATAGACATTGAAATAGAAGTAATGCAAGATTTTATAACTGTTGATTCCAAAAAAGATCAGCCTAAATATATTGAAAATACTATTTTTGTCGAAACTCCTTTAATCCTAGAATTTAAATCGTTTATGAGAAGAGAAAAAGGTAAAACACCTTACCATATAGAATCTTTACTAAATATATTAGATACTGACTATTCATTTCTGGATGAAGAACAAGATAAATTTATCAAAGAGTTTACACAAAAATCCAAAGAGATTATCAAGGGCGATATAGAGAGTAGTGGTGACTCCTTTATCTTCAATCAGGAGGGTGGTCAAAATTATGATATCCTCAACACTTCATCAGGAACTAAAAGTATAGGACTACTCCAATATCTAGTCACCAACAAAGCTCTTAAAAAAGGCTCAGTACTCTACTGGGAAGAACCAGAAGTCCATCTACACCCTGAGTGGCAGCTCAAAATGGTAGATCTATTTGTGGAGCTTATGAATGCAGGAGTAAAGATAGTCTTTTCTACGCATAGCCCTTATATGGCTGACTATCTCAATGCAATAAGCCAAAAAAATGGATATAGAGATAGAGTCTCTTTTAATGTATTAGATGAAAAAGATGCTGTTGTAAGCAATCATATTTTGGATGATGAGAATTGGAATATTTTACAAAAAGAGTTACTAGACCCACTAGAGGATATAGCGTGGGAATACCTTTAGAGCGTTTAACTGAAGGGTGTTGTAAGCCATTAGTGAAATTGAAAACCTTGGATTTAGATACCTATAAATCAAACAAAAGTATGGCTTCTGTTGATAATCTTTTGGAGTGTGATGATAAATATATTTTTATAGAAGAAAAAAGTTTTTTATTGGACTATTATCGTTTGGCAGGAGAAGAGATAAGTAGCTATCTCAAACCAATAAATGGTCAAATAAGCGATGAATTTTTAACAAAAATATCAAACCTAGATAAAGAGGTAAAAAAGAGATTGATGTATCAAGCACTCTATGAAAAAACTGTATCATCTGTAGATAAAATAAAAGATACAACTTTTATGTTATGTGGAGACGATGCTTTTTGTAATGAAAAAATCAAAAATGCTATCACTATTTATCTCTATTGTCTAAGTGGAAACCCTGCTGACAAACTTCTAACCAAAGCTTTCAATTTAAAAAAAGCAAAAGCAAAAAATAAATTTGTAGCTTGTGAAAATTTAGCAAAAAGATTACAACAAGAGGGATGCCTATGACTTTAGAACTCAAAAACATAGGAATGATAAAAGAAGCCTCTGTCAAGATAGATGGCTTGACGGTTATTGCTGGGGAAAATGATACTGGGAAGAGTACGGTTGGGAAGGCATTATATTTACATCTAAAAGTAGCATCTTCAAAAGAAGAAGATTATAAAACTCATCATATATTGGAATCTAATTTATTTAAAAATCAATTAGTTAGTGATATTGGCTACATAAAACTTATCATAGATAAAGATACCATATTTAAATCAAAATTTGGAAGTTTTACAGAAGTAGATTTTGTAGATAGTGATAATTTTTTATATAATCCAATTATGATTGAAACTCCATTAGTATGGAACTTCACAGATTTCTTTCGAGATATAGCTCAAGTAGAATCTCAAATGAGAATTGAACTAGACTATCCATGTCTGATGAAAGATTTAAATTTTAAACTTCATATAAAAAATGCTTCTGATGGATTAGATATTAAAAAGAAAATGACTGACTTAATGGGTGGAGAGTTTAAAAAAGATGAAATGGGTCGTTACTATTTTGATAAACAAGGTCAGAAAATTGATTTAGTTAATACTGCTACAGGAATTAAAACTTTTGGACTTTTTCAAGTTTTATCACAAAACAATTACCTGAATAAAGATGCGGTTCTTATCTTGGATGAACCTGAAGTACATTTACACCCAAAATGGCAACTAGAGATGGCTAAAGTCATTGTTAATCTTGTGAAAGGTGGGGTTAAAATAGTTGTGAACTCTCATAGTCCTTATATGATAGAAGCACTTAAGAGATATAGTGAAGTTGAAGATATAGAAGATAAAACCAATTTTTATCTAGCAGAAAATGGCTATATTGAACATCAAGAAAGCTTAGAAAATATTTTTGAAAAATTAGCTTTACCTATGAGAGAATTGAAAAAGCTTAAAATGGATAAATATATAAATGATTGAAAAACCTTTATCAAAATTGAGCTTTGATAAAAAAAATAAAATTATCGTATGTGACTATGATAATATTTTTATTGATTTAGATGATACCAAAGGTATTTTGAAACGACCTCAAATAGCCAATACTCCTGATATGATTTATATTAACGATGAAAAAAGAGAGATATGGTTTATAGAGTTTAAATCTAGTAATCATCACTCTTTGGACACGACGAAAGAAAAAATAAAATTACGAAAAAAGATTTTTGCAGGGCTTTTTTTATTTTATGAAGTTTTTTGTGAGAAGAGTTGTCTTTATAAAGATTATGATAAATTTTATTTTATTGCATATAATAAAGAAAAAAGAGAGAGTTATGAAGATGAACTTTTAGATATGTTTAGTGCCTCTTCTCAAAGAGAAATAGAATTTGGACTAGCTGATTTAAAACCACAATTTATAAAGGATATTTTTACAGAAGATTGTGAAGAGCTAAAAGAGCTTTTTGATAAAAGATTTAATATTAAGTTTACAAAGGAACAAAAATGACAAAAAATACAATCACATTCAGTGAACTACTCCTAAAACTCCAAGAGTTTTGGGCTGCTCAGGGCTGTAATATTGTACAGCCCTATGATATACCAGCCGGGGCGGGGACTTTTCATCCTGCTACGCTTTTGCGGAGTCTTGACTCTCAGCCTTGGTCGGCTGCGTATGTGGCACCGAGCCGTCGTCCTACAGATGGGCGGTATGGGGAGAACCCTAATAGACTAGGGGCGTATTATCAGTTTCAGGCACTTATTAAACCATCGCCTGATAATATTCAAGAGCTTTATTTGAAGTCTTTGGAGTATTTGGGTCTTAACTTGCAAGAGCATGATATTCGCTTTGTCGAGGACAACTGGGAGTCACCTACGCTTGGTGCTTGGGGGCTTGGTTGGGAAGTGTGGCTTGATGGTATGGAAGTGACACAATTTACCTATTTTCAACAAGTAGGAGGCATTGCTTGTGACCCTGTGGCTGTAGAAATTACTTATGGTACAGAGAGACTGGCTATGTATCTGCAAGGGGTAGAGTCTGTCTTTGATATTGTATGGAACAGACAAGGGGACAAGGTGACTACTTATGCTGATGTGCATAAAGAGAGTGAGTATGAGTTTAGTAAATATCACTTTGAGGTGGCTACAGTAGAGAAGCTTTTTAAAGATTTTGAGGATGCAAGTAGTGAGTGTAGATTATGTTTGGAAAGTGGCTTACCTCTGCCTGCGTATGACCAATGTATGGTAGCCTCTCATGCATTTAATGTACTTGATGCAAGAAAAGCTATATCACAAGCTCAAAGACAAAATTACATATTGAAAGTAAGAGAGTTATCTATAGGGTGTGCTAAGCTTTATAAAGCCCAAGAAGAGGAGAGGAATCATAGAGTTAAGGGCTAAACACTCTATGAATTGGTGGGATATTCCCACCCTACCCCTAATAAATTCCTAGTATTTCAAACTGTAGATACCAAATTGCTACAGATACAATATACCCAATCAAAACAGTCCATGCTAATCGCATATGTGCCCCAAAGGTATAGATACCATGGAGTTTACCCATTACACCAACACCTGCGGCTGAACCAAATGAGATAAGTGAGCCACCTACACCTGCTGTGAGCGTTACAAGCATCCATTGTGAATGAGCATCAACACCCATATCTGGGCTAGATTTAAGAACCGCAGACATTACTGGAACATTATCTACAATAGCTGATAAGAATCCAACACCAATATTTACAGCCGTTGGTCCAAATTGACTATATAACGCAGTAAAGTACTCTAAGAATCCAAGGAAATGAAGCCCTCCAACAGCAGCTAAAATACCAAAGAAGAAGAGCAGAGTATCATTTTCTATTTTAGATATAAAAGAGAATACATCTACCTTAGGACACTGTTCACCTTCATTATCATAACGCGTCTCTTTACTCATTTTATATACATAGAGTTTAAGAATAGCCAAACCAAACATCATACCCCACATAGCTGGAAGATGGAGTACTTGGTGAGACATTACTGCTGAAAAGATAGTAAAACCAAAGAGTCCCATAATTATTTTACCACCTGGAGCGATAGTAACTTTCTTTTCATTCTCTGCAAATGGTGGTGTTCCCTCAGGGATAAAACGACTCAAAAGAAGTGCTGTGATACCCCAACCTATAAATGATGCAGGGAAAAGATATAAGAAGTCAACAAAAGAACCTTTACCATCAACCCACACCATAAGTGTTGTAATGTCTCCAAATGGACTCCACGCACCACCTGCATTTGCTGAGACAACAATATTGACAGCAGAAGGAACAATAAAGGCTTTATTTGTTCTATCAATAGTAATAAGTACTGTAGATAGGATAAGAGCCGTTGTTAAGTTATCTGCTATAGGAGAGATAAAAAAGGCTAATAGACCTGTAATCCAGAAGAGTTTTTTATAATCATAGCCTTTAGAGACAAGGTTATATCGAAGAGCAGAAAATACCTGTCGGTCTATCATCGCTTCTATATATGTCATTGCAACAAATAAGAAGAAGAAAATACCTGCAATTTCTATAATAAGTATTTCTACTTCATGATGGAGATGTTTTCCATCTAAGCCATTAAGTGCATAATAAACACCTATGAGTATAAAGATAAGCGTACCTGCAAAAAGTGCTGGCTTGGCTTTGTTAATATGATACTTATCTTCCATTGCGATAAAGTAGTATGATACTACAAATATAGCGAGTGAGACCAAGCCCACCCAAGTCATTGTTAAATCTAATCCGTGCATTCTAAAACCATCCTTTTTATTGTGTTTAGTTCTCTATCTGTTACTACAAATATTATTCAATATAGTGTGTACCCAAAGAGTCTGACCTAGCTAATGCTGCCTCTACGATAGCACTCGCTGTATTCAAACGAAGTTCCAAAAGTCGTCCAATCTTTCTATTTTTCATATCATAGATAAGATTTTTAGCCTTATGTAATCCTTCTTTTGTACGGATAATACCAATATCATCCCACATTATTTTGCGTAATTTCTGCTTATAACTTTTATCATTTTCTTTGTGGAGTATATTACCGTAATCTTTATCAAAATTTGGTACTGTATATACCTGCTCCGTTTGATTTAAAATAAAATTAACCGTTCGTTTTGCAAAAACAACTCCTTCAAGTAGAGAGTTAGATGCCAAACGATTAGCTCCATGTACACCTGTAGAAGCTGCCTCACCTATAACAAAAAGCCCTTGCATACCTTCTATTTTTCCATTAATATCACTTTTTATACCACCTACAGCATAATGAAATGCTGGAGACACAGGTACTTTATCTTGTGGAAAATAGTAACCTAGGGCATTAAATGTTTGTGTAATATTAGGAAATCTTTTTTGAAATAATTTTTTATCAAACATAGAAAAGTCTAAATATACCTCTTCACCTTTATGTTTTCGTTTATAATCAAAAATTGCTCTTGATACAATATCGCGACTTGCCAATTCCCCTCTAGAGTCATAATCAAATAGGAATCGTTCACCTCTATCATTGACAATATGTGCACCCTCACCACGAAGTGCCTCTGTAAGCAGTAACTTTCTTGCATAGGGTGTCTTGACAAACACGGTTGGATGAAATTGCATCATCTCCATATCAGCTAATTCTATCCCTTTTTCTACACAAATACCATGAATATCAGCACTAATTGTTCGTGAGTTTGTATTAAACTGATAAAGTGAACCTACACCACCTGATGCGATAATTACATTATCGGCTAAGATAGTAGTAGGTTTATAGTTTACTGTTGCCTTAACCCCATAGCATCTACCATTTTGAATAAGTAAATCATACACAAGTGTATTTCTTTGGAGGTTATGCTTATTTTGTACCATCATAAAATAGTGCATATAACGCCCTGTTGCATCACCACCTGCATGAATAATACGCTTTGATGAGTGTGCAGCCTCTTTGGTATAAAGGATATTCCCTGCACTATCTTTATCAAACTCCATACCCATAGAGATTATATTTTCTGTTGTCTCTATACTTGTACGACTCATAATCTCTACAGCTTTAGGATTATTATGAAAAGAACCTGCTACCATTGTATCTTGAACATGGAGAGGAATATCAGCCTCATCAAGTGCTGTGACCATACCACCTTGAGCATAAAATGAATTACACTCCCAAGGAACATCTTTACAGACAACCAAAACTTTTTTACTAGAAGGCAGATTCATAGCTGCATAAAGACCTGCTATGCCCGCACCAATAATAAGTACATCATATTTCTTCAAATATTTACCTTGTCTCTACTTGTTCAGAACTATTTTCAACATAGATAGGAGCAGTTTTATGTCCACATCCTACTAAAACTATACAGCAAATAGATGCTATAATCATTTTATGGAAAAAGTTTCTTCTATTTTGTCTCATCTTGTACACCAACCTCAGTTTAAATTTCTTCTTAAGCATACATGCTATCAGAAGTTTATCCAGATTTTACCAACTAAGTTTAAAAAAGCTATTGCTTTTGTATATATTGATAATAGTACACTTTTTGTAGCACTCTCTCACCCTGGCTACAAAATGGAACTAAATTATAATAAAGATTTATTAAAAAGTTTATTAAATATGATGGGAACACATAACCCTGACTGTAGCCAGCTTAGTGCCAATAAGGTTATAGTATTTAATTCTAAGTTTCATAATACAACACCTAAAGTACCAGAACCTACTAATCCAAAATATAGAGAACTCTCATCAGGTGACTTTAAAATATGTTCAAATGATACACAACTTATAGATAAATTTAAACAAATAAAAGAGACAATTATGGAAAATAGAAACTAAATAGATGAAACAGACACTTTTAGATACAGTTTTACAATTACCTAATAGTTCAGGGGTCTATCAATACTTTGATAATAAAGGCAGAGTTTTATATATTGGTAAAGCAAAAAACCTAAAAAACCGCATACGAAGCTATTTTCGTTTTCAACCTGAATTTAAACCCAACCCAACACTCTCTTTACGAATTCTTACCATGCTAGATCAAGCTGTTAGAATCGAATATATTGTTGTAGCAAATGAAGAAGATGCTCTTATTCTTGAAAACTCACTCATCAAACAACTTGCACCCAAATATAATATTTTACTTAGAGATGATAAAACTTACCCTTATATCTATATTGATGAGTCAGAATCCTTTCCAAGATTTGAACTAACACGAAAAGTAATCAAGGGAAAAAATATTACCTATTATGGACCATTTCCCTCAGGTGGAAAAGCTCTTATAGATGCTATTTATGAAATCTATCCCTTAATACAAAAGAAAAGTTGTCTTAGAGGTAAAAAAGCTTGTCTTTTTTATCAAATCAAAAAATGTTATGCACCCTGTGAAGGGAAGATAACAATACAAGAATACAAAGAGATTATTCAAGAAGTAAAACAAGCTATAAGCAAACGAAAAAAACTCACATCAGCATTAGAAAAAAGAATGCTTGAATTAGCTCAACAAGAACGCTATGAAGATGCAGGAAAAATGCGTGATATGATAACAACGATACAAGGACTTTCTCTTGCTACAACTACAGATTTAGCTGAAGATACTAACCTTGATATTTTTGCAATACTCAATGGAGATGAAAGAGGTGTAGTAGTAAAATTATTTATGCGAAGTGGTAAAATTATCTCTTCTTCTTTTAATTATTTTCGTCATACTCATATCTATGATGAAAATGAAGCCTATAGACAAGCATTATTAGAATTTTATTCTATTGACTCACCTCGTATCACACAAACTATTCTTACAGCTCACTCCTTTGAAGAGAGTAAAAACATATCCACTACACTCTCTAATCGTTTTAAAAAAAGAATTAGTATCACGACCCCTCAACGAGGTGCAAAAGCAAAACTAATAACTCTAGCCTTGCAAAATGCCCATGAACTCCTACGCAAACAAAGAAGCCATAACTATATAGAACAGCATATTGCTGATCTTTTTGACCTCTCCAAAATACCTTATCGTATTGAAAGCTTTGATAATTCTCACCTTATGGGTGTTGCAACTGTGGGAGCAATGATAGTATGGGATGAAGAACAATGGGACAAACAGAGCTATCGTCGATACGAACTCCATCAAGCAGATGAAGTAGGACAAATGAGAGAGATGCTCACTCGCCGTATAGCTGACTTTGAGAATACTCCTATTCCAGATTTATGGATACTCGATGGTGGACAGGTAAATTTACATCTTGCACAACAACTTTTAAAAGAAGCAAAAGTAAATCTAGATGTTATTGCAATAGCCAAAGAAAAACTAGATGCCAAAGCTCATAGAGCTAAGGGGTCTGCCAAGGATTTACTCTATTGTAGTAGTGGTCTTATAGAGCTAAAGGCTAATGACAAAAGACTTCACTGGATACAACGACAAAGAGATGAGTCTCATCGTTTTGCTATAACCTATCACCAAAACAAAAAACGCCGTGAAGATACTCAAATATCATTACTTAATAAAAAAGGTATTGGAAAAGCTACTGTGAAGAAATTAATAGACTATTTTGGCTCTTTTGAAGCTATAAATGAAGCCTCTATTAATGATATTTCAATCATAATTGGAAAGAGGCTTGCGACTATAATAAAAAGTAATAATTAATTAATGTTCATTAAACACGCATTTATCTCTTGATTAAGAGAAAAAAGTTAATTTTTAAATCTTCTTTTAGTCTTCTTATTATAAAGTATAGTATATCATTGTCTTAATATAACTTATGGCTTATTGTCTATTTAATATTTTGATTTTAAAAAGGACTTTAAATGGAAAAAGTTACACCTCTTGATGAAGAGTATGTTTTCGAAGATGGTGTGATTATGAGTGAAACTGACTTAAAAGGCATTATCACTTATGCAAATCGTAAATTTTGTGAAGTTGCAGGATACGACAAGAAAGAACTCAAAGGAAAAAATCATAATATTATTAGACATCCAGATATGCCAAAAGCTGCATTTAAGCAACTTTGGGACACCGTACAGGCTGGAAAAGATTGGACAGGCATAGTTAAAAATTTACGCAAGGATGGTAAATACTATTGGGTACATAGTTTTGTCTCTCCTATTGTAAAAGATGGTGCTATTACAGGCTACAGTGCCGCAAGAAGGCATGCTACTAAACTAGAAATAGAAGAAGCTAAAGAAAATTATAACTTACCATAAATTAAAATAGAAAGTTTATAGATAAAAAATTATACTTGAAGGAGTAAAAGCAAATATGTATTATATTATTAATATAGATAAACAGGTTATAGCAGCAGATGATGAATTTTTGAATTTATTAGGTATGGATACTATACAAGATTTGTTTCTAGGGCTAACCCAAAAAAAGATTATATTAGATAATTTAGACTATGATAAACTCAAGGTTAAAACTTCACAACAAGATATAACCCTCAATAAAGAAACTTACCCACTTATGACTCTCATAGGTAAAGCTATACTTATAAAACTATACGAAGAAGAACAAAACCCTTCAATTCAAAAGACAATGACTATAGGTGAGAGTATAACATCAGAAAAATCTATATACAAAGAGCAAACCCATAAAAGTAATATAGATACTCTTCTTGAAAATATAACTCCTTTAGATATAAAAGATCATACTATAGATAAAGAGCCTATAAAAGAACAAAAAACGACAACTATTACCAATGAGCCTATGACTACTCCTATCTTTGAAGAAGAAGTTATAACTCCTGCTCCTGTAAGTAAAGCACCTGAAGAGAAAGTTGAAGATGATTTACTTTTTGAAGATGAAGAAGAAGTTATAGCTCCTGCTCCTACAAGTAAAGCACCTGAAGAAAAAGTTGAAGATGATTTACTTTTTGAAGATGAAGAAGAAGTTATAGCTCCTGCTCCTACA
>JADGDQ010000002.1:0-74398 GCA_016744805.1 Sulfurovaceae bacterium | reverse complement strand
AGTAAAGCACCTGAAGAGAAAGTTGAAGATGATTTACTTTTTGAAGATGATGATGATCTTCTTTTTGAAGATGAAGAAGAAGTTATAACTCCTGCTCCTACAAGTAAAGCACCTGAAGAGAAAGTTGAAGATGATTTACTTTTTGAAGATGATGATGATCTTCTTTTTGAAGATGAAGAAGAAGTTATAACTCCTGCTCCTGCAAGTAAAGCACCTGAAGAGAAAGTTGAAGATGATTTACTTTTTGAAGATGATGATGATCTTCTTTTTGAAGATGAAGAAGAAGTTATAGCTCCTGCTCCTACAAGTAAAGCACCTGAAGAAAAAGTTGAAGATGATTTACTTTTTGAAGATGATGATGATCTTCTTTTTGAAGATGAAGAAGAAGTTATAGCTCCTACTCCTGCAAGTAAAGCACCTGAAGAGAAAGTTGAAGATGATTTACTTTTTGAAGAGGAAGAAGAAGTTATAGCTCCTGCTCCTATAGCTCAAGAGCCTGAACTCGAAGATGATGAAGAGTATGATGACTTCCTTAATGCTCCAGAAAAAGAAATACAACAAGAGAGTCAAAAAGTAGAAGAAGAGGAGTATGATGATTTTCTCGATACTCAAAAAAAAGAAATTAAACAAGAAATTAAACAAGAGAGTCAAAAAGTAGAAGAAGAGGAGTATGATGATTTTCTTGATGATACACCAAAAAAGCCTAAACAAGAAACCCAAAAAATAGAAGAAGCTGTATATGATGATTTCCTTGATGATACACCAAAAAAAGATAAGGAAAAAGTTCTTAAGCCTAAAATAGAGGAGGAAAAGGTGTATGATAAAATTCCTGATAAACAAAAAGAAATTATAGATACAACTCTATTATCTTCAGAGCCTATTGTTATTAATCTTAAAGAAGCAAGTAAACGACTTGGTATAACAGAAGATGATTATATAGATTTTTTAAATGAATTTATTGATAAGTCTATTGCATTAGAAGAGAGTATTGAAAGTAGTAATACTAAGAAGAAAGAGCAGTCTATTTCAGACCTTTTAGGTTTATCACAAATGCTACACCTTCCTACTACAGACCTTCTTACAAGTATTCAAAAAGGTACAGAACAAGAAGAAGAGCTATTAATAGAAAGATTCTATACAGCTCTTGATCAAATTACAACTCTTGAAGAAGAAGAAAGCATAGAGGAGGAAGAAGAAAAACCTGAGGAAAAACCTGAGGAAAAGAAAGAGGAAGAAGAAGTATACGAGGAAGAAGAGGAAGAAGAATACGAGGAAGAAGAAGAATACGAGGAAGAGGAAGAGGAAGAAGAAGAGGAAGAAGAATACGAGGAAGAGGAAGAATACGAGGAAGAAGAATACGAGGAAGAGGAAGAGGAAGAGGAAGAGGAAGAAGAATACGAGGAAGAGGAAGTAGCAACATCTGCAAATGCTATTTGTGATCCAATTGATTATGATAGTATCAAGCCTATCCATTTTGACTTTCAACTTGAAGCTGCAGCTGATGATCTTAGTCTGCCTGTAGATTTAATTGAAGAGTTTGTAAATGACTTTATTGATCAAGCACATGAAGAGCAACAAGCCTTTATTGATGCATGCCAAGCTGGTGATATTGATAGTATTCAAAAAACTGGTCATAAACTAAAAGGAGTCTCAAGCAACCTAAGAATAAAACCTCTAGCAGATACACTCGAAGAGGTTCAGTTTTGTGAAACACCTTCACGATTTGAACCACTTTTAAGAAAATATTGGGGTCAATTCTTAGCATTTGAACTCTTTATGAAAAATAAATCACACTAAATAAAAGGAGATAAATTATGACCATTAAAAATAAACTTAGACTAGTAGCGTTTATTCCTATTTCTCTACTTATCTTGCTCTCAAGTTATTTTTTGATACTAACATATCAAAATTTTGAAAAAGCTAATGCACTTAAAACTGTTCTCCAAAATAATGTTGTATTAAATGATGTACTTATCCAAACAGGAAAAGAGAGAGGATTAACTTCTCTTTATTTAGGTTCAGATAAACAAAGTTTTTCAGGACCACTACAAAAGCAAAGAACTATATTAGATAATGCTGTAGCCAAGATGCAAAGTACTCTACAAACAAAACCAACAATGTATATACCTCTATTAGCATCTCATCTAAACTTATCAAATGAAGGTGAGTATCAAAAACTTTTAGATAATACAAATAAACTTACAAATATTCGTAAACAAGTTGACTCTAACAATACTGAATTTACAAATATATTTTTTAACAACTATACAAAACTAATTGCTGAACCAACTGTAGATAATCTCCTTCAAATTAGTAAATTTGCACTTGATTCAGAAATTGGTAGTTTAATTACTACTTTAAACCAAATTAATATTGCCAAAGAAAATGCTGGACTAGAAAGAGGTTTTATCTCTTATTTTATGGCAAAAAAAGCATCTTTATCCTTTGAAGAAATTGCCTTGTGGGATAATTTTAAAACAAAAGCAAATGGGTTTGATTATAAAAAAATTCAAGATGAAGAGATGTATCAAAAGATTAACTCTCTTTATGAAAATCCTAAAAACAGAGAAGTTCTTACAAGCCTAGCAGAAACATCTTCAGCTATTCAAACAGATGTTGATAATGGTGACTATACAGAAGATCCAACCGAATGGTTTACATTACAAACTAAAAAAATCTCTATTCTCTCAAAAGCACAAATTATTATTTCAAATAAACTTTGGAATAAATCTGAAACCTTTTTGCAGAAACAGATTATTACACTCTCTATCTCAATAGCTATTTGGTTACTAGCTCTTACTTTAGCTATTGTAGGTGTAACAACAACCAGAGGTATTTCACACAATATTAAAGAACTTGAAGATGTACTGAATAAAGCTGTTGATGATATGAAAGAGAGTGATGACTACTTTGCATCAGATACTGCTGATATTGAGAATGTTGAACTTGATACCCACGAGGGAACAAAAACAGCCTATCGTTTCTTAGAACAACTTGTGGAAACAGCAAAAAATGATAAACTTATGGCTCTACAAGCAAATGAAGCTAAATCTTTGTTCCTTGCAAATATGTCTCACGAAATTCGTACGCCACTTAATGGTATTGTTGGATTTACAGAACTGCTTAAAGCAACAGATATTAATGATGAACAGTCTGAATTTCTTTCTATTATTGATAAAAGTTCAGAAAATCTTCTAAGTATTATTAATAATATTCTTGACCTTTCTAAAGTTGAAAGTAATAAAGTAGAAATAGAAAATATTGTTTTTGAATCAGAAGCTGAATTTGATAGTGCTGTAGATACCTATGCCGTAGGTGCTTCAGAAAAAAATATTGATCTTAACTATTATATGGACCCAAGAGTAAGTAAAAAACTAAAAGGGGATCCAACAAAAATTAAAGAAGTCATTATTAACCTTATGAGTAATGCTGTGAAGTTTACTAGCTATGGTGGTGAGATTAATGTAGAAGTTAAAAAAATTGATGGTGATGATGGTGGTCCAGGAAGAGTTCTCTTTAGTGTCCAAGATAATGGTATCGGTATGACCAAAGAACAACAATCAAGAATTTTTGATGCCTTCTCACAAGCTGATGTTTCTGTTACAAGAAAATATGGTGGTACAGGTCTAGGTCTTACCCTCTCTAGTCAATTTGTTGAGCTTATGGGTGGAGAACTCGAACTTACAAGTGCAAAAGATCATGGAACTACATTCTTCTTTAGTCTACCTCTTGAAGAAGTAACTTCTTCTGAAACAGATTTATTTAATGGATTTACTTCTCTTACCATAGGAAAGTATCAACAAGAGATAGCTGGTACTTTAGATACATATATTAACCAATACCTTGAGTATTTTGGACCTACTATTGAATACTTTGAATCTGTAGGCAATCTTAAAACACTTAATGATAATAATACTTGTAAAAATTATTGGATTGACATAGATAAAGCTCAACAAAATATTATTGATATGCTACCAAATATTGATAAAAAAAATATTATTGCTATAGCCAATGTAACAAGTAGAGAGAAACTTGATAAGCTTGATTTAGAGCAAAATAATATTATCTATAAACCTGTTAGTATTAGAAAAATACGAGAAGCTCTTTTGAGAAGCTCAGATACACAGCCTGAAGTTGTTGCAGAAGAGACTTCTTCCAAAGAGGGTGATTTCTTTAATGCTAATGTACTTGTTGCAGAAGATAATATTATCAACCAAAAACTTATTCGCCACTTACTTACAGAAGCTGGTCTAAATGTAGATCTTGCAAACAATGGATTAGAAGCATTTGAAAAACGAAGAACAGGTGACTATGACCTAATATTTATGGATATTCAAATGCCTGTTCTTGATGGTATAGAGGCTACACATGAAATACTCGATTATGAGGAAGATGAAGAGATAGCTCACATTCCAATAGTTGCATTAACTGCAAATGCCCTAAAAGGGGATAAAGAGAGATTTCTAAAAGAGGGGATGGATGATTATATATCAAAGCCTCTTGAAACTTCTGAACTACTCTATGTTCTAAACAAATACTTAGATAATAAACGAGTTGCAACACCTGTCAAAAAAGAGGCTCCTGTCAAAAAAGAGGTAGCTGTCAAAAAAGAAAAACCTGTAATAGAGGCAGTAAAAGAAGCTCCCGTAGCTCCAAAAAGAAAAAGAGTACTTAAAAAACGCGTAGCTAAACCTGCTCCTGTGGAAGAAAAAGAAACTCCAATACCAGAAGCTCCTGAGCCTCCTAAAAAAAGAAGAGTGCTTAAAAAACGCGTAGCTAAACCTGCTCCAACTACAGAAGAAGCAACACCAGCACCAGAAGCTCCTAAAAAAAGAAGAGTGCTTAAAAAACGCGTAGCTAAACCTGCTCCAACTACAGAAGAAGCAACACCAGCACCAGAAGCTCCTAAAAAAAGAAGAGTACTTAAAAAACGGACTAAACCTAAAGCTACCAAGAAAATATTGCTTGCAAAGAAAAGTCTTTTAGGAAGTCGTATCATCTCAAAAATACTTACTAATTTAGAAGTTGATTTTGAAAAACTTTCAGATTTAAGTAACCTAGAGAGTGAGACACTAAGTGGTAAATACGATATACTCCTAACAGATAACGAACTTTTACCAGCTGACATCAGTCCACTTGAAGACAAAGTAGCTATAATCGCTCTTCCTGACTCTACTGTCACAAAAGAGAGCTTAGATACACTAATTAGAAAACATAGAGGATAAAAATAATGGGTTTAAAAGTACTAATAGTTGATGATGACTTAATTAATAGGATGTTACTTAAAACACTTTTAAAGAAAAATTCTACTATTTCTGATATTGTTGAAGCTGAAAATGGATCAGAAGCATTAGAGAAATATAAGAGTGAGGGTGATATTAATATCATCCTTCTTGATGTAATGATGCCGATTCTTAATGGTGTTGAATTTCTAAAAATATTCCGTTCAGAACCTATGAATAATCATGTACCAGTTATTGTATTAACAACTGACGATACAAGAAAAGCCGAAGTTTTAGATAATGGTGCAAATGATTTTCTTCGTAAACCTATACTAGGTGATGACTTACAACAAAAAATAAGTCAATGGACTTAAACAGAGAGGAGATTTTCTCCTCACTACTTAATAAGCACCTCTTTTAATACCTCTTCAATACTATTTACTGCAATAATATTTAAATTATTTTTTACCTCATCAGGTATCTCATCTAAGTCTCGTTCATAATTTTTTGCAGGAATAAGTGCTTTTGTCACACCTGCTTTATATGCAGCAATAAGTTTTTCTTTCAGTCCACCAATTGGTAAAACTTTACCTGTAAGGGTAACTTCTCCTGTCATAGCTACTTTATTATCAATCTTTTTATTACTTAGTATAGATGCAATAACACTTGCCATAGCAATACCAGCACTAGGTCCATCTTTTGGTGTAGCACCTTCAGGGACATGCAGATGTAAATCATATCTTTTATAGACTTCACTCGCATCTACAACTATCTTCTCTTCAATCTCTTTTATACTCATAGGCATATTACTAGGACTAATCTCTAACTTCTTTTGATCTATTAATATTTTTACAACGCTATGAGCAATTCTTGCTGACTCTTTCATTACTTCACCTAGACTCCCTGTGAGCTGAAGTATCCCCTTACCTTTGATACGAATAGCTTCTATAGTTAAAACATCACCTCCTACAGAAGTCCAAGCCAAACCATTGACTACACCTACTTGAGGGGTATTTTCAACAGGAGAAATTTCAAATACCTTTTTTTCTGCAAAAGTTTTTAAATTTTTCAAGCTAATAGATACTTTATTCAGTTCTCTATCTTCTAATAATTTTTTAGCACTTTTACGCATCAAAGAGGCAATTTTTCGTCTAAGATTTCTTACTCCTGACTCTCGCGTATACTCTTCAATCAACTTTTTTAGTGCTGATGGACTAATAGAAAATTCTCGTTTTTTAAGTGCATGTTTTTTAAGTTCTTGTGGGACAAGGTATCTAGACGCTATCTCATACTTTTCATTAGGGGTATAACTACTAAGTCCAATAAACTCCATTCTATCACGCAATGGAGCAGGAATACGACCAATATCATTAGCTGTAGCAATAAAAATAGCTCTGCTTAAATCTAAATGAAAATTTAAATAATAGTCTCTATAATTATTATTTTGTTCGGGATCAAGTATCTCTAATAAAGCAGCTGTAGGATCGCCTCTTCCTGAGCGACCTACCTTATCTATCTCATCTAAGACAACCACAGGATCCATACTTTTAGCTTCAATTAGCCCTTGAACAACTCTACCAGGCATTGCACCTACATAAGTTCTTCTATGTCCTCTCAGTTCATTTACATCTTCTAATCCACCTAAAGCCATACGAACTAATGGTCTTTTAAGTGCAGTTGCTATAGAGTTTGCCAAAGAGGTCTTTCCTACACCTGGAGGTCCTATAAAACAGAGTATTACGCCTTTGTCATCACCTCTATTAAGACCTCTAAGCTCTGCTAACTCTCGCACAGAAAAGAATTCAACTATTCTCTCTTTTGGCTTTTCTAATGAATAATGATCTTTATCTAACTCTTTCGCTACATCTTGCACACTTAGTTTTTTACTTGTATATTTTCCAAAAGGGAGTTCAAAAACCCATTCTAAATAAGTTTGTAAAGTATTAGCATCCCCACTATCAGGATGCATGCGAGCAAAGCGATCAAGCTGTTTTTGAACCTCACTATACGCATCATCTTTCATAAAATTCTTAATAGACTCTAATTTTTCTCTAAAGAGTGCTACCTCTTCTTCTTTTTGCGTATCAGTTCCTAAATCTTTTTGTATCTGTTTGAGTTGTTCTTTAAGAAAATATTCTTTATTATTTTGTTCTATTTTGCTATGAACTTTATTGCGTATCTCTACTTGTATCTTTGCTGATTCTATATTGGCTATAATAATATCAATTAATGACAAAAGTCTATTTTCAATACTCTTTTCAATATAGAGTTGATATGCTTGTGCCTTATCTAGTTTTAACATTGATGAGATTAAATCAGTAATACGGTGTGGTTCATCATTCTCGTCAATAGTACGCAAAAGATCGGCAGGAAATGCACTATTAATAGATGATAACTGCTTCATTTTATCACGCAATATTTCCAAAAGAGCATCGACTTTTGTTTTATCATAACTATCATTTTCAAGTATATTAATCATGGCTTTAGGGTAATCATCTTGTAGAGTTTCAGCTATAACTCCACGAGTTAAGCCTTGAAATAGTATTTTTACACGACCATCAGGCATCTGTACCTTACGCATAATAGAACCAACTACACCATACTCATAAATACTATCAAAACTTCTCTCTCCTTCATGTCCCTCTTTACTAGAAGTAACAAAAAGTAGAGAATTATTCTCCATAGCATAACTTGCGGCATCAATATCCTCTTGTTTACTCAAAAACATGGGACTAATCATAAAAGGGTAGAGAAAGAGATTATCCTCTACCACAATAGGTAAAATATTTGGAAATGCATCATAATCGCTTAATTGCATAGTAACCCTTTGTAATATAAAATTATTTAATGTATTGTAGTCAAAACCTTGAAGCAAGTTCAAGATGACTATACTGTGGAGTTATTAAGTTAATCAAGAATCTTGCTTAACAAACCTTTTTCTGGAAGTGAAATATCTTTCATGTTTAATGGAGATTGCTCATTTTTAGTTCGATATATCTTTGCTGCCTTATCTTTACCTATACGATTATAGAGTCCTGCAATATTTTCATTTAAGAGATATTGACTCATATGAAGTCGCACAAGTATAGTATTTACTAATGGCTCATACACAGAACTTGGATGACGAAACAAAAATTTTCTAGCACTATGTACAGTATCCATCATTAATTTTTGATCTTTATTTACATCAGTAATTCCTAAAAAAGCTGACTTTATTTTCATATAATCAGCATATTCTCTTCCATCACTTGTGGCAAACCTTTTATTATATTCATCAAAATAAAAATTAGCCAAAAGATACTCTTCTTCTTGCATATGTGCCTGTGCCAACATCATAATAGACGCAGGAAGCAGTGGTGTACGAATATGTTCACTCTTTAAAGAGAGATAGAACTCATCGGCTTTATCAAGATTGGAGTTACCAATTGAAGTTGCAATTTTTTTATACCAATGGAGTGCTGACTTATTATTTTGGGTAACTTCATCTTTTTTGGAACAACCAACAAACATTACTGTTATCGCAATAACTACTAAAAAAGTTTTTTTCATACTAAGTGACCTTGTTATTAAATACCTTTATCATATCTGAAAATATGTAAAAAGCTTATGATGTTTTGCTATAATTTGTTAAAAATTAGGAAGTACAATATATTATGAAACTTACAATTATAGGTAGTGGTGCTATGGCACTGGCATTAGCAGAAGGTTTAAACAAGCATTATCAATTAGAATTTATAGCTAGAGATGAGCAAAAACTTATTGAAATTTCTAAAAAATTTAATGCCTCATATACTCTCTTAGGAGATAATAATATAGAAAATAAAAAAATTCTCTTATGTGTAAAACCTTATGCTCTCGCATCTGTATCCAAGCAACTCCACGGCAAAGCTTTGGCTCTTTATTCTATTCTAGCAGGTACTACAATAGCACAATTAAATACACATATCCAAAGCCAATATACTATTAGAGCCATGCCAAATGTAGCTGCATCTTTTGGTGCATCTGCTACAGCTCTTACAGGAGATGAAATCATCAAAGAAGAAGCCCTAGAAATATTTACAACTATAGGTAAAAGTATGTGGCTAGGAAGCGAAAAAGAGTTAGACATAGCTACTGCTATAGCAGGAAGTGGACCAGCATATCTTGCACTTGTAGCAGAAGCTATGATGGATGGCGGAGTAAAACAGGGCTTGAAAAGAGAAGATAGTATGCGTTTGGTAGAAGCTCTCTTTGGAGGATTTGCACCACTACTATCTAGCAAACATCCCGCACTTATCAAAGATAGTGTTATGAGCCCAGGAGGCACTACAGCAGCAGGCTATGCTTCATTAGAAGAAAAAGGAGTAAGAGATGGCTTTATAAAAGCTATTGAATCTGCTTTTAAAATTACACAAAAATAGATATTTTTGTGTAGAATTACTCTTCTATCTGCACAAAACCCGTTTCTTTACTAATAGTAAAAACTATATCATTTATACTTGTATCTTCAAAGCCTATTGTAATAGTACAGTCATCAATCATAACTTCACTATAGAGATCTTCTCTAGCAAATATACCACCTATAAATGGTCTTCCTAAGTGGTCAAAGGCAATAGTCCTCCCCCCATCACAGCCATCTTCAAAGTCTACTCTATTTACACCAAAATTATTACCCAAGAATACATTAGGACTCTCTTCTTCATTTATAGTATTATTTCCTGCTTTAGCAAACATATACTTTCCATTAGAAGGATCAACTGCACACTCTTCTCTATCTACATTTGTCCCATGATCTCTATTTGAAAATATACTATATGTAAATCCATCATCTCCATCTTCAGAAAATCTAATTGCCCATAACTCTTGTTGCCACTCATTATCTCTAGGATTTGTTTTATTATCTGAAAGAGCTAATTGTCGGGTATATTGCAATGCTGAATGGATGGTATCTCTTGCACCTATGCGAATATCATTATCGAGTCTAGGAATTGCCATAGCAGCTAATATACCTAGCACTACCACTGCCATTACCAATTCAATCATTGTAAAAGCTAATCGTTTCATTTCTACTCCCATCAAAATTAGTTTATCCAATCATTATAACATAAAATATTATATGTCATTTTGAAATGTTTTAGAGTAGTTCATCAAAAAACAACTAAAATGGTGTTAGAATATTATAACCCCAAGGATAAAGGATGACAATAACTATGGATGCAAACAAACAAAAAGCCCTTGATATGGCGATTAAACAGATAGATAAAACTTTTGGTAAAGGTACACTTATGCGTCTGGGAGATAAAACATTTGAACCTATAGAAGCCATTAGTACTGGATCATTAGGTCTTGATATGGCTCTTGGTATTGGTGGTATCCCCCAAGGGCGAATTATAGAGATATATGGTCCAGAATCTTCTGGTAAAACAACTCTAGCCCTCCAAACAATTGCTTCAGCACAGGCTGAAGATAAAGTATGTGCGTTTATAGATGCCGAACATGCACTGGATGTGGTATATGCAAAAAATTTGGGTGTAGATATTGATAACCTTTTAGTCTCTCAACCTGATTTTGGTGAACAAGCTCTTGATGTATTGGAAACTTTGGCAAGAAGTGGTGCGGTTGATCTTGTAGTCATTGATTCAGTCGCAGCACTTACACCAAAAAATGAGATAGAAGGCGATATGGGAGATACCCATGTAGGTCTACAAGCACGCCTTATGTCTCAAGCTCTTAGAAAACTAACAGGTATACTACACAAAATGAATACCACTGTTATCTTTATTAACCAAATTCGTATGAAAATTGGAATGATGGGATATGGATCACCAGAGACTACTACGGGAGGAAATGCTCTAAAGTTTTATGCATCTGTAAGAATTGATGTTAGACGCATTGCTACACTTAAACAAGGAGATTCATCAATAGGAAATCGTGTAAAAGCCAAAGTGGTCAAAAATAAAGTATCACCGCCATTTAGACAAGCAGAGTTTGATATTATGTTTGGAGAAGGTATCTCTAAAGAGGGTGAATTAGTAGATTATGGTGTAAAGCTTGATATTATTGATAAATCAGGTGCATGGTTTAGCTATGGAGAAAAGAAATTAGGACAAGGGAAAGAGAATGCAAAGTCTATATTTAAAGAAGATAAAGAGTTAGCTTTGGAGATAGAAACCAAGATTAAAGAGGCTCTTGGAGTAGAAAGTATGCTTACTATGGATACAAAGGATATAAGCGAAGAGTAAAATCATAATTTAGGGTTAATTTCGCTAAAATATTATTAAATTCATAACTAAGGGTGTAGGAAATGATATATATTGATGATGTAATAGCTGATGAAGTACTGGATAGTAGAGGAAACCCAACTGTTCGTGCTACAGTTCGTCTTAGTGATGGTACAAGTGCAAATGCTATTGTACCAAGTGGTGCAAGTACAGGAAAAAGAGAAGCTTTAGAACTTCGTGATGGTGGTGACAGATATATGGGTAAGGGTGTTTTACAAGCTTGTGAAAACATTAATACACAAATAGCTGATGTACTTATGGGTCTTAGCCCTTTTAATCAAGCAGAAGTTGACTTAGTCATGAAAGAGCTTGATGGTACAGATAATTACTCTAAACTTGGTGCTAACGCTGTACTTGGTGTCTCTATGGCAGTAGCAAGAGTAGCAGCACTAAGCCTTAAAATGCCTCTGTATCGCTATTTAGGTGGTGCTAATGCTGTAACGATACCTGTACCAATGCTTAATATAATTAATGGTGGAGAGCATGCAAATAACTCTGTAGATTTTCAAGAGTATATGGTTGTTCCTGTAGGTTTTGATCAATTTGATGAAGGGCTTAGAGCATGTGCTGAAGTGTATCATACTCTTAAAAAAGTTATCGATGGTATGGGTGAGAGTACTGCTGTAGGTGACGAAGGTGGATTTGCTCCAAATCTAAAAAGTAATGAAGAGCCTATTCAAGTAATTATAGAAGCTATTGAAAAAGCTGGATATAAAGCTGGTGAGCAGATTGCAATTGCTTTAGATGTTGCAGCTAGTGAATTAGTAAATGATGAAGGTAAATATGTACTTAAATCAGAAAATCGTGAATTAACAAGTTCTGAATTAACAGCATATTATGCAGATTTGTGTAGTAAATACCCTATTGTTTCAATAGAAGATGGACTTAATGAAGATGATTGGGATGGATGGAAAGAGCTTACTGAGGTATTAGGAGACAAAATTCAATTGGTTGGAGATGACCTTTTTGTGACAAATGTTTCTATATTATCAGAAGGTATCCAAAAAAGTATTGCTAACTCTATTCTTATTAAACCAAACCAGATTGGTTCTGTGTCTGAGACTATGCAAACAGTAAGACTTGCTCAAAGAAGTGGATATACTTGTGTAATGTCTCACCGTTCAGGAGAGAGTGAAGATACATTTATTGCTGATTTTGCTGTAGCACTTAATACTGGTCAGATTAAAACTGGTTCAACAGCTAGAAGTGATAGAATTGCTAAATATAACAGACTTTTAGAGATACAAAGAGAACTTGGACAAGTTGAATTTTTGGGTACAGAACTTTTTTAAAGTTATAAATGCCTACGCAAAACAACATAAAAACTTCAAAGAGTTCTAAAATCTCTTTGAAGAGTAAATTAATTATCATACTTATCATACTTCTTTTAAGTACCTATATAGGTATTATACTATTTGGCAAAAACTCTTTTGTCATTCTAACACAACTTAGAGAAGAGAAAAAAAGTTTGACACAAGAGGCAATTCGCCTAAAAAATAGTAACCAAAAACTACAAAAAGAGTTCTTTGAATTAAAAAACTTAGAACCAAATAGGGGAGAATAATGAAGATAGTTAAAGAAATATTAATTGGAGCCGTACTATTAGGAGGTCAAACTTCTATATATGCCCAATCAGATGAAAATAAACAAGATGTAGATAAAGACAAAAAAGATATAAAAATAAAAGATGTTGTCACTTCAGAAACTCCTAAAAAGACAAAAATTGAAGATGTTATAAAAAAAGAAAAGATTAAACCAAGTAAAGAAAAAACTAAAATAGCTGATGTTGTTAAAAAAGAAGAAGAGAAAAAGAAACTTGATAAAGAATCAAAAAAGAGTGATACAAAACCAAAAAAACTAAGTCTAGATGAAAAAAGAGCTATCTTAACAGAAAAGAAAAAAGCTCAAAAAATTAAAGATGAAGCCAAAGCAGAAAAACTCTATCAAGAAGCACTTCAAGATGCTATTAACAGTGTTCGCTAAGAGGCTACACTTTACCTTTTTGTAGTATTTTTATGGCTATCATAGAGATAATAATTTCAAAGAGAGTCGCAAGAATAAGCTGATAATAACTCAATAAATCAATTAAATGTGTCTCATACCCTATAGTAGCAACAGCTACAAGTAATGTAAGTGGCATAGAGAGAGCTAATGCACTCAAAAGTGCATTGCGTGAACCAGAGACATGTTTGAGAACTACTGCTGATAAAATACGAATTAAAATCATTAAAAAAGTAATTAATAAAGCCCCACTAACTATCCCATCTAAAGCCAATGCATTAATGTCAAATGATGCACCTACATGAATAAAAAATAGTGGTACTAAAAAGCCAAAACCAAAACTAGACATCTTCTCTTCAAGAGCTTTTTCATGATGAAAAAAAGCAGAAATAGCAACACCTGCAATAAATGCACCTAATGCTACTTCTAGTTTGAGTTGTAACATTACTACAATCATTATAAAAAACAAAAATATAGCCAAACGGATATCTTGGTCAGAGGTATCAAACTTTGGGATAAGTGTTTTTTTAAGTTCGGGATACCACCAAAAAAGAAGATGAAAGAGACGGTAAAGTGCCAAAATAACTGATAAGAATAACCCTAAATAGGTCATTTTTATAAATAATTCCCACCCAAAACCTACACTACTCGCGGCTTCTAGTGTTGTTAAAGCAGCTATACTAATAATCTCTCCTAATACACCTACAATAAAAGCCAATTTTAACCACTCTTGATCTTTGCCATATATTTTAGATAGAGATGCAAGCAGACCTATTGAGATAAGAGGTAAAGAGATAATAACTATGATGCTAAGATTAAAAAGCCATCCAAAGAAGAGAGAAAAGAAGCCCATAATAACTAAGAAGAGTATAGACTTTTGTATTAAATAACGAGAACTTGAGAGAATACTCTTAAGATTAACCTCCATCCCCGCTAAAAACATTAAATACAAAAATCCAACTTCAGCAATAAGATCAAAGTATTCATGATGTGTTACAAAACCCATATAAGCAAACAGCGAACCTAAGATAATCTCTACAGGTGGTGTAGGAATTTTGATTATCCTAGAGATAAATGGACTCACCCATATCAGTATAGAAAGAGTTAATATCAAAGAGATATTACTATGCACCGCAACTGCTTGCAACTTCATATCCTAAATCTGAAAGCATTTGATGATCTTTACTTGGGTTTTCTCCTGATGTAGTAAGATAATTACCAATCACAATAGCATTAGCTCCTGCATCAAACATTTTTGATTCATCTCCACCAAAAAGCAATTCTCTTCCTCCTGCCATCATTAACATTCTCTCTTCACCTAATAAATTTCGTGCTGTAGAGATAATCTCTATAGCTTCTTCTTGTGAAAGAGTATTACTTTTAATAGGTAATGCACTATTAGGATGATAAAAATTAAGTGGTGTTGATTCAGGTTCTAAGGAGGCTATAGCTTTGAGTAACTCATCACGATCTTCTCTACTCTCACCCATCCCAAATATTCCTCCACTACAGAGTGTAAGTCCTACTGATTTGGCATCTTCACATGTTTGGTACCGCTCTTGCCAGCTATGTGTGGTACATATCTCTTTGTAATAGTTTTGTGATGTTTCAAGATTATGGTTATAACTATCAACTCCATGAGCTTTAAGGTATGATAACTGCTCTTTTGAAGCTGTTCCATTACAAGCAATAAGGTTTAAGCCTTCAACTTCTTTTTTGATAGCTACAGCAACACTAGAGACAAATTCTGTTTTTTTGTCATCCAAGCCCTTCCCTGCTGTAACAAGACAATAGCCTAATGCTCCTAGTGCTTTTGCCTGTTTTGCCTCGGATACAATTGTATCTATAGATTTAAAGGTGTAGCGATCAATATCAGCCTTATACCTTACACTCTGCGTACAGAACTTACAATCTTCTTTGCAACTTCCACTTAATATATTGTTAATAGCACATAAAAATATCTGTTTCATGTTCATATTATACTATAAGAATACTCTAAATTTATACACTAACTAAAAAATAATACTATTTATATTACTTTTTCAAAATCCTAGGCAGAGTTATCCCTGTTTGGCTTTGGTATTTTCCTTTTCTATCACTATAGGTTGTCTCACACTGCTCGTCACCTTGCAAAAATAGCACTTGGGCTATCCCCTCATTGGCATAAATTTTGGCAGGTAATGGCGTTGTGTTGCTAATCTCTATAGTAATATGCCCCTCAAATTCAGGTTCAAATGGTGTAACATTAACGATGATGCCACATCTAGCATAAGTCGATTTTCCAAGACAAATTGCTAATGTATCGCTAGGCATCTTAAAGTACTCTATAGTCCTAGCAAGTGCAAAAGAGTTGGGTGGAACTATACAAACATCTCCTTTGAAATCTACTACATTATTTTGGTTAAAATCTTTAGGGTCAACAACCTCTGCATTGATATTGGTAAAAATTTTAAACTCATCACTTACGCGAATATCATATCCATAGCTACTTAATCCATAACTTACCACACCCTCTCCTATTAGACCTTCACAAAAGGGTGTAATCATATTATCATTAAGAGATTTTTCTCGTATCCATTTATCTGACTTTAGTCCCATACTCTCTCCTTAGCTATGAGTTGGTTTTGCTAAATCACTCAAAAAATCTTCCATAGAGTATTTTTGTCTATACTCTGGTGTCATTATATGGATAAGAATATCACCCAAATCTGCTACAACCCAATAATCACTTACATCTGCTATAAGAAACTCTTCACCTTGAGGTTTTAAAGTGCTTTTGAGGTGCTCATAAAGTGCTTCTGTATGCTTACCACCTAATGAGTTTGCTAAAACTACTCTTTGGGCAATATAATCTACTTTATCTAGATTAAATACTTCTATCTCTTCTGCTTTCTTGTTATCTAGTAGTGATACAATTACCTCTACTCTTTCATCTATTGTCATTATGTTCCTTATTTTGTATTATTGTATTCACACTTTGTATGATACGCTTATCTACATGCTTTAAATCGTTACATGCTCTAATATTTGTTGCACTTATATCCATATCTACATCCAAAAGAACCCAACGAGAGAGCATCTCTGTCTCTAGTTGATATCCTTTTCGTGTAGCTACTGCCCATGTAAGCTCTTTGTTTATCCAATCAAATGAATCCCATTTTCTAATAGATTCTAAATTATCTGCTCCAATAATAAAGTAATCAACACTATAAAACCTTTGAAAATATTTTATACTTACGCTAGAATAAGTAGGCTCTGCTAAGGATATTTCGTAATCACTCACCTCTACACGATCTATAGACTCAAAGAGTTTACGACACCATTGAAGTCTCTGTTTAGCAGATGCTAAAGAAGTATGTTTAAAAGGATTTAAAAAGGTTGGTACAATAATTAACTTATCTATATCCAATAACTCTAAAGCCCTACTGACTATATCCTGATGCCCTTGATGAGGAGGGTCAAAACTACCACCAAATATTGCAACTTTAATCAAATAATAACCTCATTTACTATAAAATATAGTGAATTTTATCATAAGGGCACTTCTATAAACCCTAAAGATTAGGGTTAATGATACCCGTATGCTGATTTTCATAGAAATCTCTTTCATTACAAGGAACAAATAATGGCAATAAAAGTTGCAATCAACGGCTTAGGCAGAATTGGTAAATGTGTCGCTCGAATCATAGCAGATAGAGATGATGTAGAACTAGTAGCAGTAAATGTTAGTGGTAGTGAAGAATCAATACAGTATATGATGCGTTATGATAGTGTTCATGGACACCGTGATGATATAACTGTTGCAGATGGTTATTTAATGATAGGAAATGAAAAAGCAAAAATTCTTTCAGAAAGAGAACCTGCAAAAATAAACTTTGCCGAGTATGGTGCTGAACTTGTACTTGAGTGTACTGGTGCATTTTTGACTATGGAGAGTGTACAGTGTCATATTGATAATGGTATCAAAAAAGTAGTTTTCTCTGCTCCTGCAAAAGATGATACACCAACATTTGTTATTGGTGCAAACGAAGAAGAGTATGCAGGTCAAGCAATCGTTTCAAATGCTAGTTGTACTACTAATGGTTTAGCTCCTTTAGCTAAAGTATTAGATGATAACTTTGGTATCAAAGCAGGACTTATGACAACTATCCATAGCTATACAGCATCACAGCCTATACTTGATGGTAAACATAAAAGTGATCCTAGAAAAGGTCGTTCTGGGGCATTAAATCTTGTACCTTCAACAACAGGTGCTGCAAAAGCTATAGCAAAAGTATTACCTAATTTGGCAGGTAAACTTAATGGTCAAGCTATCCGTGTCCCTACGCCAGATGTATCAGTAGTAGACTTAACAGTAACATTAAATAAAAATGTAACACTAGAAGAGGTCAAAACAGCATTTACTACAGCAAGTGAAGGTTCACATAAAGGTATCTTAGCAATAGATGAAGAGTATCGTGTATCTCAAGACTTTGTAGGTGAAGCTCATAGTACTGTAGTAGCTATGGATACTATACAAGTTATTGATGAGAATATGGTTAAGATTCTTTCGTGGTATGATAATGAGTGGGGCTATTCATGTCGATTGGTCGATATGGCAGTGCATGTAAGTAATAAGTAATAAGAGCAAAGGATAAGCATGAGAAGTATCAAAGATATTGAGATAGAGGATAAACGAGTTTTTATTCGTTGTGATTTTAATGTTCCACAAGATGAGTTTGATAATATTACTGACGATAGACGCATCCGTTCAGCACTACAAACTATTAGATACTGTATAGACCGTAACTGTAAGGTAGTTCTTGCTTCACATTTTGGTAGACCAAAATCTGGTGAATTTGATCCAAAGTATTCACTAGCTACAGTTGCAAAACGACTTGACACTCTACTTAAAATTAAGAATAAACTTTACCTATCTACAGATGTAGTAGGAGAGGATACAAAAGCCAAAGTTGCATCACTAGAAGCTGGAGACATCCTCTTGTTAGAAAACCTAAGATATGAAGCAGGTGAGACAGCTAACGATGCTGAGTTTGCAAAAGAGTTAGCCTCTTATGCAGATGTCTATATCAATGATGCTTTTGGTGCTTGTCACCGTAAACATGCCTCTATCTATGCTATAACAGAGCATTTTGATACTGATCATAAAGCAGCAGGTTTCTTGATGACCAAAGAGGTTAACTTCTTTCAAAAAGTCATAGATAATCCTGTGCGTCCTTTTGTGGCTGTAGTAGGAGGAAGTAAAGTCTCTGGTAAGCTTCAAGCACTTGTAAATCTTATCCAAAAAGTGGATAAGGTTATTATTGGTGGTGGTATGGCATTTACTTTCCTTAAAGCTCAAGGATATGAGATAGGAAATTCACTAGTAGAAGATGACCTACTAGATGAAGCAAGAGCCATCATGTACAAAGCCAAAAAGAGAGGTGTAAAGTTCTATCTCCCTGTAGATGTAGTAGTGGCTCCTGAGTTTTCTGAAAATAGTATCACTAAGTACCTTCCTGCCCAAGAAATTCCTGAAGATTGGATGGGACTAGATATTGGTCCTGCATCTAGCAGACTCTTCCGTTCTGCTATTAATGATGCACAAACTATCATTTGGAATGGTCCTATGGGTGTTTATGAGATAGATAAATTCTCCAAAGGGAGTATGAAAATGTCTCATGATATAGCAGATACACATGCAACTACTATCGTAGGTGGTGGTGACACTGCTGATGTGGCTCAAAGAGCTGGTGATGTGGATGAGATGACATTTGTCAGTACAGGTGGAGGGGCGAGTCTCGAACTTATCGAAGAGAAGCTACTCCCTGGAATTGAAGCTCTTAAATAGATACTATTCTATAAATCTAACTCTCTATCAAAAAATGGTGGGATTCTCCCACCAAATATATACAACCCCAATATTACAATCAAAAGGAACGCAATGATTTTTGCAGCCAACTTTAAAACAAACCATACAAGAGCTACTACACAAACTTATATCCAAGAACTCAATCAAAAAATAGAAGCAACATCTACTCCTAATGATATTTATATCTTTCCTCCTGCTACAGCATTAAATAAATTTGATACAAAAGCCACAGTAGGAACACAAAATGCCTACCCAAGCAAAAATGGTGCATATACAGGTGAAATAGGTGTAGACCAACTCGATGAATTTGCTATCAAAACAATTCTTATTGGTCATAGTGAACGAAGAGAACACCTAAGAGAGAGCCAAGAAATAGTAGCAGAGAAGTTTTCATTTTTTCTAAATGAGGGATTTGAAATTATTTATTGTATTGGTGAACCACTAGAAATACGAGAACAGGGTGATAAAGCTGTTATGGAATATCTTTTAGCTCAATTTGAGGGAATAGATACAACTTATGAAAATCTTATCATAGCCTATGAGCCTATCTGGGCTATTGGTACAGGTCGCTCTGCAACCGTAGAAGAGATAGCTTCTACTCATAAAGCACTCAGAGCCTCTGTGACTAAACCACTACTTTATGGTGGAAGTGCAAAACCAGCCAATATCAAAGAGATTATCTCTATAGATAATGTTGATGGTGTCTTGGTAGGAAGTGCCTCACTTAATGTAGAGAGCTTCTTTGAGATGGTAACTACGTAACTTTTATTTTCATTAATCATAAGGATAGGTCTTGTGCCTATCCTAAATCTTTGAACTTTCTATAAATTAAGAACTTAGGTTATAATTTCCCTATTTTTAATAGAGGAGTAAAATAATGAGTTCAGAATTTTTTACTAATGAAAAAGAGAATACATTAAAAAACAAAATAAATCATATTTTAAGTCATGATAAGAATATCAACTATTTAGATTTTTTAATAGGCTATTTTAGAATGAGTGGCTTTGATAAGATAGCTTCTAGTCTAAAAAACATAGAACATACACGGATTTTGATAGGTATTAGTACAGATAAAGCAACCTTTGAAGCTTCAGAACTTATATCGCAATTTGCTAAAGCTCAGATAGAGTTTTGTGATGAGAACTATAATAACTTTATCTCTATGAAAGAGCTTATCCAATCTAAAAAAATAACTATAAAAATTACTCCCTATAGAGATGTACATTCCAAAATGTATATTATGCGAAGTGAGGGGATTCAAAAGCATGATAAAAGTGGTAAAAGCTATTTGGGTTCTGTGATTATTGGTTCATCTAATCTTACACATAATGGACTAGAAAAAAATAGAGAAATAAACGCAGAACTCAAAGACAATAAAAATATAGAAGATGCCCTAACGCTCTTTGAAGATTTATGGAAAGAGTCTGTAGAACTTACAGAAGATGACTTTGAAAAGCACTTTAGACCTTATCTCAAACCTCCACTACCTAGCAACAAAAATATTACACCTTATCAGCTTTATATCAAACTCCTTATAGAACATTTTGGCACTCGTATTGACTTTTTGAATGATGCGGGTATTATCGTACCTAATGAGTACAAAAAACTCTCCTATCAAATAGAAGCTGTCAATGAGGGGATAGAAAAACTAGAGCTTCATAATGGCTTTTTCTTATCAGATGTGGTGGGGCTTGGTAAAACAGTTGTTATTGCAATGCTTCTCAAAAAGATAGAAAGCACTTTAAGTCAAAAAGTACTCATTGTTATTCCTCCTGCTGTAAAAATACAATGGGAAGAGACCATGCAAGAGTTTGAATTTGTTCCTTATACTATTATCTCTTTAGCTTCTTTACATAAAATAAATGCTAAAGAGTATCAACTTATTATCGTAGATGAATCACATAAATTCAAAAATAAAAATGCTACAAGATACAAACAATTAGCTAATATATGCCTAAACAAAAAGGTAATACTTCTTTCTGCTACGCCTCAAAACAATACACCCAATGACCTATATAACCAAATTGCACTCTTTCAAAATACCAAAGTTTCTAGCATAGAAAGTTGTAGAAATTTAGAAGCCTTTTTCAAACAAAAAGAGCTAGAGTTTAAATCAATTATCAATGCTGATACTCTCATAGATACAATAGCCCTAAAAAAATTATCAAAAGAGATTAGAGACTCTGTGCTTAGAGAAATAATGATACGCCGTACAAGATATGATATTAGTCATCATAATATGTACAAAAAAGATATAAAAAAGCAAAATCTTTCTATCCCAAAGGTATTAGCACCCAATGAGCATCAATATAGCCTAGATAAAGAGTTAGCCATTATCTTTAAAATAACTGCCAAAGAGATTAGCAAAGAACTTGACTATTCACGATTTAATGCTCTTTCTTATCTCACAAAGGAAGCTAGAGAACAACACTATCCCAAAGAGAGTTCTAATATCTTTGATAAAAACCCATTAGCAGGGATTATGAAAACCCTCCTTATTAAACGATTTGAGAGTTCTTTTGATGCCTTTAAAATCTCTATTGCTAGGCACTTAAAACGCTATGAGACTTTTATTGCAAACCTCAAAGAAAATAGAGTCTATCTAGGTAAAAAATCGTCTGATATTTTAGATTATGATGAAAATAATGATGAAGACTATGAAGACTTTATCCAAAAATTAGATGATGAAGGTAAAATTAGAACTTTGAATAGAAATGATTTTAAAGAAAATTTTTTAGATGATTTAATCAAAGATTATACTATATTTCAGAGACTTGTAGAGAGATGGAAAAATATAGATACAGACCCAAAACTAGCAAGATTTAAAGAAGAAGTAAAAAAAGAAAAATTAGTAAAAAACAATAAAAAAATCGTAGTATTTACAGAGTCTATAGATACTTTAGAATATATAAAAAAGAGCATAAACAGTGATAAAATACTTTTTGTTACAAGCCAAAATCGTGAAGAGATAAAGCAAAAGATACAAGAGAATTTTGATGCAAACTATTCAATAGAGAAGCAAAAAAATGACTATAATATGATAGTGACCACTGATACTTTAGCAGAGGGTATCAACCTACACCGAAGTAATATTATTTATAACTATGATATTCCATGGAATGCAACCAAACTTATACAACGAATAGGACGAGTCAATCGTATTGGTACAAAAGAAGATTTTATATATATTCATAATTTTAAACCTACAGAAGAGATAGAAACCGTCTTGAAACTCTCACAAAAAGCCTTTGTCAAGCTACAATCTTCTCATAGTATGATGGGAGAAGATAATCAAATCTATTCTACTCAAGAAGTTGTAGGGAGTGTAACACTCTTTGATGAGTACCAAAAAGAACTCAATGAGAGAGATGAAACATTAGATTACTTAGAAGAACTAAGAGAATTTAGAGATAACAATAAAGCAGAATTTGAAGCCATAAAAAAACTAGAAAACCCCTCTGTATGTAGGCTAGGTGAAGTAAAAAATAGCTATATAGCATTAGAAGTAAATAAAAATAAAAGGTATCTATCTCTTAGCCAAAAAGATATTAAACCTATTACTTTTGTCACTATGGCAAAAGCACTTCAAGCTGATAGAACTGAAAAAGCTATAGAGTGTGAAGAGATAGATACTTCAAGGGTTATAAAGTTTATAGAAGATGAGATTGAACGCAAAAAACAAGATAAAGCAGAGGGTAAAATATCAGATAAAATATCAGAAAAGGTTGTCTTTTTACTCAAAGAGTGGTTGAGAAGTGGAGTGATAGATAAAGTATTATTTAAAACATATAAAGTAGCTCTCCAAGATGGAGTTTTGAGTATAATAGATATAGATAAAATCCTTGCTCTAAAGGGTAATAGAGATGAAAATAGCAGTAAAGTTTTAAAAGAAATTTTGGAAAAAAATAAGAAAAAAAATAAAGTTTCACTCTTTGATATAGTAGATATTAGAGTGAAATTATCAGAGACTTTTAGGGGAGAAAAATAGATGAATTATAAAATATTTTGTGATGAGAGTAATCATCTACTCAATGACAAATCTAATGTAATGGTAAATGGAGCGATATGTATCGCCGAAGATAAAGTTGAAGAAATCAATAGGCATATAAAAACTATAAAATACAATCATAGCTATTATAATGAACTAAAATGGACAAAAGTTTTGGCTAAACAAAAAGAGTTTTATATCGAACTTATTGATTATTTTTTTGAGAGTGATATGCTCTTTAAAGCTACTTTTATCCCAAATAAAAAAGAAGCACTTCATAAACAATATGGATATAGCTTTGATGAGTTTTATTATATTGTTTATCACTATACCATTAAAAATTTTATAGAGAGTCAAAATAATTATAAAATTTATCTTGATTACAAAGATATAAATGGAGGCAAAAGAATAGCAAAAATGAAAAAGATTTTTAACCATAAAGGAAGTACAGATATATTTATTATACAATCACAAGAGTCGCAAATATTACAAGTGTGTGACCTATTTATAGGTGCTATCGCCTATAAAAATAGGAAAGATATAGAACATATAAGCCCAATTAAAAACTTTATAATTGAATATTTAGAATTTAAACTAGGATATGAATTGATAAGCACAGCTCCTTGGATTGAAAAATTTAATATTTTTAGATGGCTATTGGTGAGTAAATAGTGTTTATTTTAACAGATTTTAATATCAAGACACTCAATAAAGAGGGAATAGAAAAGCTTTTTAATATTTTCAAAAGAGATTTTATAGATAATCAAACTATTTTACAAAAAGAAGATATTTCTTTTGATATAGATGTCAAAGCTGATAAACTATGTCCTTGTCCTTTCGGAAACAATGTTTCTAAACCAGAAAGGTTTTGGCATATTATTACCATAACAGAAAACAAAGTAAAGCATAAAAATAATCCATGTCCAGACAAGATAGAAAAAAATAGAAAATATGATGAAGCAAGAGCAAAACGAATACATTGGATAAAAATACTTATAGATAATTGGCAAACAGATGATGATATAGAGTATTTTTATCAAAAAAGAGAGAATAAGGTTAATCTTATTATTTGGCATATCAAAAAAGATTTTTTGGTGATTATACGAAAATTGAGCCATACCAATGATAAATTTTTGGTCTCGTCATATTTGATTTATCGTAGTGAGATACGAAGATATGAAAAACAGTTAAAAGAGTATAAAGAAGAAGCACCCAATGGTTTGGAATGGTTTTGAGGGAGTTGGTCGCCCATACGGCAGGACGAAACGCCACTTGTAAAAACATAAAGTTTTTATTACCCCTATTAAGATAGCATTGGTAATTCAAGATATTTATTTATAGTACAAATTGTATTAAGGTAGCATAAATTGGAGATAAACAAGATGGTTTTTACAAACAAGTGTTACGAATTGGATAAAATAATAAAATAGTTACAGGAGAAAATAGATGAATTTAGAATTTTTGGGTAAACGATTTGATGAAGATATATTTGTAACATTTTTACATGAGACATTTGATGATATAGAGATGATAGATAGTAGATATAGAAATGACCATTTAGATGAGAGTGATAAAAAACATATTAGTGAGTATAGATATTTTGGTGAAGCATTTTTGGATGATAATTCTGAAATAGGGGTACTTCTGCTAAAATCAAAAACACCTCATATAGAAAACAAAAGAGTGGGCTTTTCACAAGTGATAAGTAAATTGGCAAAACCAATACTAAAAGATACTGTTTTAGTTGTTATCCATCACGAGGATAGTCCTGTATGGAGACTTACTTTTGTATCGTATGATTTCAAAGATGGCAAACAGACACAAAGAACCAATGCCAAACGATATAGCTATGTCTTGGGTGAAGGTATAGCCACCAAAACAGCCAAAGAGCAGATAGGGGCTTTGGGTAGGGGTAGGATAACCCAAGAGATATTGGAGGGTGCTTTCTCTGTCGAGAAGGTATCTAAAGAGTTTTTTTATGAGTACAAGAGTCTATACAAAGAGAGTATGAATTATCTAACTGAGCGATACTACTTTGATGAAGAGATAGAAAAAAGTTCATTTACAAAAAAGCTATTGGGAAGGATTGTATTTCTCTATTTTTTGCAAAAAAAAGGTTGGCTAGGGAGTATAGAAAAATGGGGGGATGGCAAAAAGAACTTTATGAGTCATCTATTTAAAAATCGAAATGAAAATGGCAACTTTTATCATGATATTTTAGAGCCTGTCTTTTTCGATGCTCTCAATATCGATAGACGAAAAAGCGATGATTATTTTGAGTTGCTAGAGTGTAAGATGCCATTTCTCAATGGTGGGCTTTTCACGCGAGATAGGATAGATACAATCTTCAAGCATGAGAAGTATGAGCTAGATGATGAGTTGATGAGCCAGATATTTGATACATTTGACAAATATAACTTTACCGTCATAGAGGATACTCCCCACGATAGCGAAGTAGCCATCGACCCTGAGATGCTAGGTCGGGTTTTTGAAGACTTGCTCGAAGACCGCAAAGACAAAGGGGCTTTTTATACTCCTAGAGAGATAGTGCATTATATGTGTCAGGAGTCTATCATCAATTATCTATTCTCCTGCGAGATGGGGACGAGAGAAGCACTCAGGGATTTTGTACTCAAAAAGGAGTTAAGCACGCTAGACAAAACCAAACTCAAAGAGAGCCTAGTAGCGATCAAGGTGCTAGATCCTGCTATAGGTTCGGGTGCTTTTCCTATGGGAATGCTCCATGAGATAGTATCACTCCTAGAGATTGTGAGTGACGAGTCAACCCAAAACCTCAAGAGAACAGTCATACAAAACAGTATCTATGGTGTGGATATAGAGCCTAGTGCTGTGGAGATAGCCAAGCTCAGGTTTTGGCTGAGTATCGTCGTGGACGAGGAGACTCCTAGCCCTCTACCAAATCTATTTTATAAGATAATGGTAGGCAACAGCCTGCTAGAGACTATAGACGGCTTTGACCCATTAGCCAATGAACAGAGCCTTATGGGTAATAATCGCAAAAAGATAAAAAATATTCAAAAGCTTCTGAATGATTTTTACCTAACTGCCAACAACGATAAAAAGCAAGCACTCCAAGAGACCATAGAAAAAGAGATTGACGAGATACTAGATAGTAAACTCAAAGATAAACAAGATGAAAAAGAGAGCCAAATATCCAATGTCAACCTCTTCAATGGTCTTAGTAAAAAGCAAGCAGAGATTATAGAAAAAGCAAACAAGACTATTGAGATCATAGAAAATATAAAACAACGCCCTACTACAGAACTCTTTTTCTACAAGATATATTTCGCAGATGTGATGAACAATGGTGGTTTTGATGTCGTCATAGGCAATCCCCCCTATGTCCGCCACGAAAAGATAAAAGCCATCAAAGAGAGACTCAAGATAGAGGGATACCAATCCTACAACGGCACAGCCGACCTCTATATCTACTTTTTTGAACAAGGATATAGATTGCTCAAAGAACATGGAATACTAAGTTATATCACCTCAAACAAATACACAAGAGCCAAATATGGCAAGCAGTTTAGAGAGTTTGTGTTGGACAATACTACTATACTAGAGTATATAGATTTCAAGGATATTCAGATATTTGACAGTGCTACTGTAGCTACATCAATTTTCAGTTACAAAAAAATCGGAAGTGGGGCTTCAGCCTCATCCAAAAGCTTTACTTATTGTGATGTGGATAAATCCTATAGGAAAGGTGAGGTTTTAGAGAACTTTATCTCTCAAAAAGGCTTTTCTTATCCTCAAGATGATTTGGATGAGGATGGATTTATATTTATGAATCAAAAAGAGTTAGCCATTAAAAAGATAATGGAAAAAAAAGGTCCAATACTAAAAGAGTGGAATATAGAGATTAAATCAGGTATTAAAACAGGATTTAACGAAGCGTTTATAATTGATGGAAAAATCAAAGATGAATTAATCGCTAAAGATATTAAAAATAGTGAAGTTATCAAGCCACTACTTAGAGGAAGAGATGTTAAGAGATATGAGTATGAATTTGCTGATAAGTGGTTGATTAATATACACAATAATCCACCTATAGATATAAATGAATATCCTATAATCAAAGAGCATTTAGATAAATATATAGATAAATTAGAAAAAAGAAGTGATAAGGGTGTTACTCCTTATAACCTTAGAAATTGTGCTTATTTAGAAGAGTTTGAAAAAGAAAAAATTATGTGGTTAGAATTAACTGATAATCCAAAATTTACATTGGATAGCTCTAAATATTTATTAGAGATGACAGTCTTTTTCATAAGTGGAGAAAATTTAAAATATCTATTGGCACTTTTAAACTCAAAAGTAGTATTTTGGTATTTTAATTTTATATGTGCAGAGTCAGGAGTGGGAACAAATAGATGGAAAAAAATTTATGTTGAACAACTCCCAATCCCACAAATCTCAAAAGAAGCCCAAAAACCCTTTGAGATTTTGGTGGATTATATTATGCTTCTTAAAACTTTGGATGAGCCGATAAATGAATATGTACCAAACTCTCATATTATCAATAAATTTGAAGAGGTGCTGGATGCTATGGTTTATGAGCTTTATTTTGGGGAGGAGTTTGAGAACAGACTTATTCAATTTGAAAAAGAGAAAGGATATATCAAATTTATAGAATATGCAAAAGAGGATTATGCTTCTATTGAAGGACTTGATAAAGATAAATCTATTGAAATAATTCATCAAAGCTACCAAACACTTAGAGAACCTTATAATAAAATTCGTAATAATTTGATTTTGATAGATATACATTTTAAAGAATTAATTAAACCAATAAAAGAGAGTTTGTAATGAAAATAAATAAATTAGAGATAAAGAATTTTAAATTTTTTGATAAAGTAGAAGCATTGAATTTTGAGAGTAAAAATGTATTGGTATATGGAGAAAATGGAAGTGGTAAGAGTACGATATATTGGGCTTTATATACACTATTGCAGAGCAGTAAAAAAGATAAGGATAAAATAAGAAAATATTTTACACACTCAACCCTAACTACTCCCAACCATAGTTCATTGGTTAATATCTATGCAGATGAGAATGATTCAAAAATAGAGTTATTTGTAGATGAAGAGAGTGAGGAAGTGATTATCTCAAAAGATACAATTACAGTTAAAAACAATAGTTCAAACTTATTAATAGAAGATACTCTTGCTACAAGCGATTTCATCAATTACAAATATCTATTTCGTTTTTTTAACTTCTTCCATAAAGCCGATATAGATTTATTTGATTTGTTTGAATATGAAATATTACATCTTATTGGACTTAATGAACTTTGGCAAGAGATAGTAAAACTAGAAGATAGGAAGCCAAGAGTAAGAGCTGATAAAGATGATTATCTTGAATTACAAACTAAATTGAAAAGTTTTAACAATAGTTTAAAAGATATTGTTTTAAATATAAATGAACCAGCCAATACTTATTTAAAAGCATTTAATTATGAAGATATGAAATTAGTATTATTGGTTAAAGATGGTAAATATGAAACTCAAATTTTTGATAAACCTAAAATCAAAATAGAGCTTACTGTTTTAAAAAATGAGAGTCCTGATAAACCTATATTAAGACCTCAAAGTTATTTTAATGAAGCAAAACTTACAGCCATTGCTCTGTCTGTACGACTCGCAATAACGAAAACAAAACTCAAAAATAGTCCTTTAAAGTTTTTGGTACTTGATGATTTATTAGTATCTTTAGATATGAGTAATCGTGATAAAGTTTTAGATATTTTACTCAATGATGAAACTTTGAAAGAGTATCAAAAAATCATACTTACGCATGATAAAGCTTTTTTTGAAATGGCTAAACAGAAGTTTAACTATGTAGAAAAAAATAAATGGAAATATTTTGAGATGTATTTGGATAGTGAGGGAGAGTATGAAAAGCCTTTGATATTACCACATAGAGACTATTTTGAAAAAGCAGAATATTATTTAAAAAAACATGATTATTCAGCTTGTGCTAACTATCTACGCAAAGAAGCAGAGAGATTATTGAAAGCTCTTGTGTGTCATCATAGAGATTTATCATGCAGTGAGACAAAAAATCTACAAACACTGATAGATAAAGCAAAAACTAGTGGTTCTTTAAGTGAAAAAGAAAATATAGTTGAGCGAGTTAGAAACTTAGTTAATTTTGATGAATTTGATAAATTTATAGAATTTGATTTAAGTCAATTAGAAAGTCAAGAAGACAAAAAAACAATAGGAACTATACGAACTGAATTAAAAAGATTTAAAGATTTTTCAAAGAATGAAATAGTTGGATTAAATAAAACATTAATAATGTTAGAAGAGTTTAAAGCGTTAATACTTAATCCTCAGTCACACGATGATACACGAGTACCACTCTACAAAAAAGAGCTAGAAGATGCTATTGAAAATATAAAAAAATTGAGAGATGAATTATGAACGATATACTAGAATATCAATCTAAAAGTGCTGTTGAAAAAATACAACACAAAGAAAATATCAAAGTATTGATATCCTATAATGAGATAGACTTATATAGGGATATTCTAATAGACTTAGATGTTAAAGCTGAAAATATAAGTAGTGTAAGTGTCTCAAACTTTGATTTTTTTATAGATGAAAACTTATTGGATAATAGTTTTGATTTAATTATAGGAAACCCACCCAATACGAGACAAGAGAAAATAAAATCTATTAAGCCTTTGCTTATAAACTACCAATCATATTTTGAAACAGCAGATTTGAATGTATATCTATTTGAAAAAGGATTTAGACTGCTTAAAGCGGGTGGAATATTAAGTTATTATACTGATAGTAAATATACTAAAGCACGATACGCAAAGAATTTTAGAAATTTTATTTTAAATAATGTAAATATTTTAGAATATATTGATTTTAATGATAAAAGTATATTGACTTGTCAAAAATCAGAAAATAAAAGCTTTGATTTTATCTATTGCAAAATAACGAATAAGTGCAAGAATATAACAGATTTTACACATAAAAATAGTTATAATTATTTGATGAATGACTTATCTATTAAAGAGTTTAAATTTTTATCTTTAAAACAGATAGAGATAAAACATAAAATTGAAAATATGGGACTATTAAATATTATTTCATTTTTAAACTATAGGGTACTAAGTTTTTATAAATCTATTATAGATTTTGAAGATATTGATAAATTAAAAAAATTTGAAATCTCAAAAGAAGCTCAAAAGCCCTTTGAGATTTTGGTGGATTATGTGATGTTTGCCAAAGAGAATGATTTGAGCTTAGAAGCCTCGCTATTTGAAAGTGTGATTAACGGTATGGTGTATGATTTGTATTTTGCAGATGAGATGAAAAAAGGGGATTGCTTTATCTCTGATGAGGTGAGCAAAGTACTAGGCGAGTTTGATAGTGAGAAGATAGAGGAAGTGTATAAGGTTTTGGATAATAATAAGACTATTGGGAGAGGTTTAATATATAGTCGAGTTATTTCTGTAGTTAAAGTAATAAATGGAGTTAAGAAATGATAAAAATAGAGAAAATACAACTAAATAATTTTAGATTTTTTACAGATGATGAGGAAAATAATACTTTTGAACCCAATGCAAAAGGTATGCTTCTTTATGGAGAAAATGGGAGTGGGAAGAGTTCTCTCTACAAGGCTTTTGAGTTTTTGGCTACACCAACACTATCAGAAGAAGAATTTGCAAAGAATGTGAATATATTTAAAAAAGATGATACTTACTTAGAGTTTGAGTTTAATAATGAAGAGACACTAAAAATAGATAGTGACCATTTGAGTTTGGAGAATGATTTTGATTTTATCAGTAAATTATCTATTCCTAGACCTATAATGGATTATAAATCCTTACTTAAAGTCTCTTATTCAACTCAACAAGAAGAAAAAAAGAATTTATATAAGTTTTTTGAAAATATATTATCTGAATATCCAATAGGTCAAAATAAAATTCTAAAAAACTTAAAAGAAGAAGAAGATGAGAATTACTTCTCTGTTTTTGAAAAGATTTTAAAAGACGAGTTGTTTGATGAGATTAATATTTTTTTAGAACAATTTGAGCAACATTTTAAACTTACAAAGATAAGCTTTAATTTTGGATTTCATAAAGTAAATTTGGAAATAGAGTATTTTGATAAGAAGCTAGAAGATTATCAAAACTTTCTAAATGAAGCTAGGTTATCAGCATTGGCTATGAGTATTTATTTTGCTATTATTAAAAAACAGTTTAACAAGCTAGAAGAGGATAGTCTCAAAATATTAGTTTTAGATGATTTACTTATCTCTTTAGATATGAACAATAGGTTAAGTCTAATTAAAATATTAGAAAGTGAATTTAGTGACTTTCAAATATTTTTCTTCACTCATGAAAAAGCTTTGTATGATTTAATAAATGAGAAGATGAATTTAAAAGCTTATGAGATATATGTAAATAAAAAAGATGGCTATGAAGTACCTTTTATTAAGCAATCTAATTCACTTATGACTCAGGCAATCTATCAAAAAGAGACACAAAATTATGGATGTAGTGCAAATATTTTAAGACAATATACAGAAAAATTACTCTGTGATTTTTTACCCAAAGAATTGATACTAGATAGAAGATGTAAAGTTTCAAACTTAGATACTTTATTAAAAAAAGCAAAAAACTATGAAGAGACAAAATCTATAGATAAAAATCAAGAGATTATAGATAGTTTTCTTAAATTAAGAACATTTAAACGCGTATTGTTAAATGATGCTTCACATTACAATAGTACAGAAATTTATAAAAGTGAAGTTGAACGCACAATTGAAACTTTAATTAATTTAGATAATATTCTAATATAGATAAGCTCAATGATAAAGTTTCACACCTCTCTCCAAAAACCCTCTAACCAATATTATGTTATGATGTCTCTTTATTAACTTTCTTTTAGAGGTAGCTATGGGTGCAATATTTAATTTAGACTTTTACAGTGGTCAGGACTTTTATAGTGATGGTGATATTGAAGATGAGCTTCTTCATATTGTACAAAACCACACAGAGTATGATTCAATACTTTCCAAAGAGAGTCGCTGGGCTATACTCTATCATCTCTCCCCTATTCGTCAAAATATTATCAACTGGTACCCTTTTGAAGAGGGGGCTAACTGCTTAGAGATAGGTGGTGGGTGTGGTGCTATCACTGGGGCATTATGTGAAAAGCTAGAGAGTGTCAAAGTAGTAGAACTCTCTAAAAGAAGAGCCTTAATCAACCATACAAGACATCAAAAGTATGACAATTTGGAGATATTAGTAGGCAACCTTAATGATATGAAATTTGAGGAGAAGTTTGATTATATTACACTTAATGGTGTGCTTGAGTATGCTGGTTCTTTTACGCATACAGATGAGCCATATAAAGATTTTCTCAAACAGATTAAAAGTTATCTCAAACCAAACGGAAAACTTATTATTGCCATTGAAAATCGTTATGGTCTCAAATATTTTGCAGGTGCAAATGAAGACCATACAAATAAAGTCTTTGATAGTATTACAGGATACGAGGGAAATAAGAGTGTTTGTACCTTTGGTAAAGATGAGTTAGAGGAACTTCTCTTGCAGAGTGGATACCCTATACAAGAGTTTTATTATCCACATCCTGATTATAAAATGCCTTTAGAGATATATAGCCAAGAGTGGCTTCCTAGCTACTATGCACAGCTCTCACAAGCCCCAAACTTTGATACCCAACGATATGAGCTATTTAATGAAACCAAAGCCTTTGAAGGCATTATAAAAAATAACCAATTTGAGTTTTTTGCAAACTCATTTTTGGTAATCTGTGGAGAGTAGATGAAAGTATACTATGTCAAAAACAGTAGTGCAAGAGCCAAAGAGTTCCAACTAACCACAACTGTATATGAAGAGAATGGTCAAAAGTATGTCAAAAAAGAGGCATCTTGCCAAGAGTCTATAGCTCACTTAGAGCAGATGAAAAAGAACTATGCACTCCTTTCAAAGAGTATTATTAACCCCAAGGTCAAACTAGCCCAAATTATTCAAGAGACTCCAACAACTCTGACTTTTGAGTTTATTGATGGAGTAAGTTTGGAGAGTAAGTTTTATCAATCTTTAGAGACAAGTCCTACACAAGCATACAGAGTTATTGATGAGTATAAAGAGCTTGTAGCAAGTAGCTTTAGCAACAGTAGTACTCCACTCCATAGTGACCAACATAAAATATTTGGAGATAATAGACCCCTTTCTAATAGTGACCTCTATTTTGAGGGCTGTAGTAATATTGATCTTATTTTTTCTAATATTATCTATAGTGGTGAGACAATCTATATTATAGACTATGAGTGGGTTTTTGAGATGCCATTGATGCTAGAGTATGTCTACTTTAGGGCTATTAGCTCTCTTAATCAAAAAGGGCTTGTAGAGAAATATTTTAATCCTACAGAACTCAAAGAGTTCAGAGCCAAAGAGGATGCTTTTTTGTTAGGATATGTCCTTAATAGAGACTCTTTTTATCAGATACAGCACTACTATCTCAAAGATAAAATAGACCCAACACAAACTATAACAGAGCAAAAAGCAACGATACAAGCACAAGAAGAGACTATCCAAAAACTTGAAGAACTCTTGGCACTTAGTGGTGAAACTGTAGAGAACAAAGAGCAACTCATCCAAGAACAGCATACTCATATTCAAACTCTAAGTAATCAAATAGAAGAGCTTCAAGCCATAGCACAATCACTACGAATCAAAAATAGACTCAAACGACTTGCTCCACAAAAACTTCTCTCTCCTTTGCGAGCTGTCCAAAAAAACCCTGCTCTACTCAAAAAAGTATTTTACTATCTCAAACGAGGAGAGATTGGCTACTTATGGAGTAAAACCAAAGAGAAAACAGAACAAAGCACTCTCTCTTCCACCAATACCCCATCTATTCAACCCCAAGAGTACTTTAAAGCTTATGATAATAATAAGTATACAATCGAAAATAGAATTATTGATATTATTATTCCTGTTTATAATGGATATGAGTTTTTAGAGCCACTTTTTGATAGCCTCGAAAAAAATACCTCTGCTCCTCATAGACTAATAGTGGTTAATGATTGTAGCCCTGATGAGAGAGTCAAACCACTGCTTCTCAAACGACTAGAAAAACACCCTACGGCTATTTTTGTAGACCATGCGGTTAATTTGGGTTTTGTGAAGAGTGTTAATGAAGCATATACCTATACCAAAGACCATTTTCTTATTCTTAATACAGATACAGAAGTTCCAGAGCTTTGGGTAGAGAGGTTGATGTACCCTATTTTGCAAATGGAAAATATTGCAACAACTACCCCATTTACAAACTCTGGGCAAATAGCAAGTTTCCCTAACTTTATTGCCGATAATAATATCTTTGAGGGCATGAGTGTAGATGCACTAGATGCTGTTTTCAAAGAGGTAAATCCTGATAAGTTCTATAGCAAAGTTCCTACGGGAGTTGGTTTTTGTATGGGAGTAAACTATAATCTTATCCAAGAGATAGGCTTTTTTGTAGAAGAGGAGTTTGGAAGAGGCTATGGAGAAGAGAATGATTGGTGTCAAAGAGCAATTATTCATGGCTATGAAAATCTTATGGTTCCAAATCTTTTTGTCTATCATAAACATGGTGGCTCTTTTTCGGCTGAAGATAAAAAGCGACTTATGCAAGAGAATGCTATTAAACTTTTGCATAAGCATCCTAACTACGATAAAGATATTCAAACCTATGTAGGCAAAGACCCCCATAAAATACTCCGACAACTTATGGTAGTAGTAGCCTCTTCTCACGATAAAGAGCCTCTGCATCTCATTATAGACCAAGCCCTAGGTGGCGGAGCAAACCACTATACTACCGCACGAAAAGAGGAGTATAGAGAGCAAAACAAAAAAATACTTCATCTAGTCTATGACTACTATGCAAGTAACTATAGAGTCTATTTTGAGTACAAAGAGTATAACTACTCCTTTATACTCCAAACACTCAAATCACTCAAAGAACTCTTTGTTCACCTTAAATTTGGTGAGATATTTATCAATAATATTGTCTCTTTTGAGCAACCATCACAAATCTTACAATGGATAGAGGAGCTAACAGATACAAATCAAGCATCTCTTATTGTCCCTATTCATGACTACTATGCTCTCTGTCCAAACTATACGCTTCTTGACCCTAAGGGAGTCTTTTGTGAGGTACCTCATGGACTCCAAGAGTGTCAAAACTGTATGAAAACAAATGATTTAGAGTGGCGTACATTTGTAAGTGATGGCGTGGATATGCGTCAATGGAGAGGCGATTGGGAGAATATACTTACCCTAGCAGACAAAATAATCTGTTTCTCTAGCTCTTCAAAAGAGATTTTATTGCGTGCATACAAAACTCTTGATAGTTCAAAAATAGAGATTACACCCCACCAAGTAGCCCCCCTACCCCCTGTTACAGTAGCCAAAAAACCCAAAGATGCCCCTATAACCATAGGTATACTAGGAGCTATCAACCAAGCCAAAGGGGCGAATATTATAGAGGCACTTGTTGATTCTATAGAAAAAGATGCACTCAATATCAAAATAGTTCTTATTGGTGAAATCTCCAAAAATATCTCTAGTGATGCATTCCGCGTTACAGGAAGATACCAAAGAGACCAACTCCCAACTATTATCCAAAAAGAGGCGATTGATATATTCTTGATACCCTCTGTATGTCCTGAAACATTCTCTTATACAACTAGTGAGATTATGATGATGGAGCTTCCTTTGATGGTTTTTGATTTGGGAGCTCCTGCCTCACGAGTCAAAGAGTATAGTAAAGGTGTGGTTATATCTAAAGATTATCTACAAAATACCCTTGCACATATAGCATCACTCCAAAACTCCTAAGCAATGCAGACAAAAATTACTCTTAATAATATTCAACTCCTAAGAGCTATAGCAGCTCTTTTGGTACTATTACACCATGCCCTTCCCCACTATCAAGTGATGGGTGAGACTCTAGTGCTAATAGATAAAGTAGCCTATTGGGGCTTTATGGGTGTAGATATATTTTTTGTGATTAGTGGTTTTATTATGGCATATACCACATTTCACAAACCAAGAACCCTCCAAAATAGCAGAACTTTTTTGAAACATCGACTCTTTAGAATCTATCTTGGATACTGGCCATTTTTTCTCTTTTCTTTTTTACTCTTTTGGTTTACAAATCCTGCTAAGATTCCATCTTTTGATTTAGTTGGTTCATTCTTTTTGCTTAATACCACTATGAGTGAGCTTCTACTCCCTATCTCTTGGTCGCTGAGTTATGAACTCTATTTCTATTTTTTATTTCTATTTTCTTTTTTATTCTCTTTGCAACAGCTCTATAGAGTTATACCCCTTCTTACTCTACTCATTCTAACACTTGTGCTTATAGCTCACTCCACTACACTTCTTCCAAGTAGTTTTTTCTACTCTCCCTATCTTTTGGAATTTTTTGGCGGTGTGCTTTTGTATCAATTCAAAGAGTATCTTATGCGTTGGTGGGTTTTGGTTTTGAGTATAGTAGTTATTGTAGTAGCATACGGATATGGTATTCACTACGAGAGCAAAAATGGTCTCTACCGAATCCTTACCTTTGGAGTAGGAGCATTTTTTCTTACACTTATGTTTCTTATACTAGAACAAAAAAATATCTATAGTGCCAATAGATATGCTGTAGCCCTAGGAGATGCGTCGTATACACTCTATCTCTCTCATCTTATTATAATCAATCTTTTTTATTTTATGGGATTTAGAGCTTTCTTTAGTGGTGAGGGAGTGTTGCTTCCTCTTTTGGGTCTCTGTATGATTATTTTTATCTCTATAACTTTTAGTCTGCTCTATTATAAATATATAGAAAAACCTCTCTACACTACAGCCATCAAAGGAACTTAACTTGTCTATTTCTCTTATTATACCTACCTATAATGCAGAGTCTTATCTGCCCAAACTCTTAGATACACTCAAAAGCCAAAGCATAGAGTTTGAGCTTATTATTATAGACTCCTCTTCCAAGGACAGTACCACCACAATAGCCAAAGAGTATACCAACAATATTATTATAATTCCCCAACATGAGTTTGACCATGGAGGCACACGCACCAAAGCAGCCAAAGAGGCATCAGGAGATATAATTGTTTTTCTTACACAAGATGCTCTCCCCTATAATACAAAAACTGTCGAAAACATTGTCAAAAACTTTGAAAACCCAAAAGTAGGTGCAGTCTATGGAAGACAACTCCCCTACCCCCAAACAAACCCTTTTGGAAAGCACCTAAGAGCCTTTAACTATGGCAACACCTCTTATATAAGAACACTAGAAGATAAAAAAGAGTTTGGCATCAAAACAGCATTTTTATCTGATAGTTTTTCTGCCTATAGAAGAAGTGCCTTAGAAAAAATCGACTGGATTAAAGATGGGCTAATAGTAGGAGAAGATAGTTACGCAGGTGCCAAGATGCTCCTAGCAGAATATAGCATCGCCTACTGTGCAGATGCCAAGGTCTATCACTCTCATAGTTATAGTATACTCCAAGAGTTTAGAAGATATTTTGATATAGGTGTCTTTCATAAAGAGGAGTCATGGATCCCCAAAGAGTTTGGCAAAGCAGAGGGTGAGGGCAAAAGATATATCAAATCAGAACTAAACTATCTACTCAAAGAGCGTCTCTCTTACCGTATACCAGAGTTTTTTTTGCGTAATGGAATGAAGTATTTGGGATATAAATTAGGACAAAACCATAAATTTTTCCATAAGTTTTTGATAAAAAAGATGAGTATGCATCCGCTATGGTGGGATAAGTGGTGATCACGATTGGACTTGAACCAACGACTTCTTCCATGTCAAGGAAGTACTCTACCAACTGAGTTACGCGATCACTAATTTGTGGAGTAAAATAATAACCCAAAGAGGCTTAAAAAAGACTTATTATCTACTCCAAATACTAGATTAGTGTCTCTGCAATAAAGGTCTTGCTGACTTGTCCACCAAATCTATAAGTATCATTTTCATAACTTACATAGAGTTCGTCTCCACTTTTTGGAAATACAGCTACCATATCACCCAAGAGTCCCTCTTTGTGAGCCTTGACATAACATGCAACCATACCAGTACCACAGGCTAGAGTCTCGTCTTCTACACCTCGCTCATAAGTACGCACAAAAAGCTTATCATCTTTGATAGTTGCTATATTGACATTGGCATTGTATTTATATCGGAGTTCTCTCATTTGTACTCTATCAAACTCCTCTACACTCTCACGAATACTTACCAAATGTGGCACACCACTATCTATAAGCCACCATTTATGACCAAACTCTTCTATCTCTTGGTTTAGTATCTGTGGAGCAACCATATCGCTTACAACATATAGACCATTAATAGTAGCTCTAATCACCCCTGCACCCGTCAAAAAGATAGCTTTATCATCTTTGGATATACCTTTTTCATGGGCATAATGGGCTACGGCTCTACTTGCATTACCACACATAGCAGCATAACTTCCATCCGAATTATAAAAGTCCCACTCAAAATCATACTCTTTATGAGGAAGTAAAACTACCAATCCATCAGCACCTACACCATTTTGACGATGACAAAGCTTGCGTGCTAGAGAGCTATAATCACTCTTCTCTTGAGCATGAAATATAATAAAATCATTCCCATTAGCACTATATTTTGTAACAGTCATACTCTCCCCTTTTATCTAAAACTCTCTAATATTGCCTCTTTGACCCGTTCGCACTCTTTTTGGAGTTGTTTGAGGTCGCCACTATTATCTATTACAAATGTTGCTCGTTTTCGTTTCTCTTCTATATCTAACTGGCTCTCAATGCGTCGCAAAGCCTCTATCTCACCATAGCCATCTCGTTTTATCAGTCGCTCTAACTGTTTATTTTTTGGTGTATAAGTTGTAATAGATTTGCTTATAGGGTAGCGGTCTCCCTCAAAAAAGAGAGGAATATCTATAATATACGGTTTTTTAAACTTATCTTGTTCTTCAGAGAGTCTCTCTATTTCATTATAAATTAAAGGATGCAAAAGATTTTCAAGAGCCTTTCGTTTTGAGGAATCAGCAAAAACTAACTGCCCCAATGCTCCACGGTCAACCTTGCCATCTACCACAAAAGAGTCTCCAAACAACTCTGCTATCTTTTTATGATGGAGGTCTAGCATACTATGAGCTATTTTATCTGCGTCAATAAAGCGAAACCCATATAATGAGAGCAAAACTGTAGCAGAACTCTTGCCTGTAGCAATCCCTCCTGTGAGGGCTACTGCATATTCATACGCCATTAGAGTTTAATAAGACCCAAAAACTTTTTGCGAGTTACCGTTGGAAGATGAAATGTTCCTATAGCAATATCAGAGTTATAATAATTAAATCCATCAGTTAAATCTGCTCGTTGGAGATTAATATCAGCTGTTGGATGGTAAGTATGACTAGCTATTATAGCATTACGACACGAAAGACCTGTACCATGTGCAGAAGCTTCATACTTATAAGGCATAACTATTTTAAAAAGTTCCCCAATAGTCTCTAACTCTGCTTTAGCTTCATCTTCTTGTGTAAGCAGTCTACTTGACATTGTAGAGATAACACCTTTTGGAGTCAGTGTACGGTTAAGTAATCCCCAAAAAATTCTATCACTTGTAAACGCTTCAGAAGCTACAATAATAACATCATAACTATCTTCAGGCTCATCAGCAATCTTAGCACTTGCCTCTTTTTCTGATAATCGTACAATAGCATCAATACTTTTATGTTTTTCTACTTCTAATTGGAGTTTCTCACACCCACCAATAATAAGTACTCTTTTAGGGTCTGCATGTGTACAGATTGGTATATGTGATAGCATTTCGTCTTTGATAAAGTGTAAATTTTCCATATTTTTTCCTTGATTAAATAAATTTATTTTTGTCTCTAGTGAGGTGATTGTAGCAAAAAAATCTATAAAAAAAATTAAATTAGGAGTAAAATTATCTGATTTGCCCTCTAAACAAGTGTTTAGAGAGTTTTGTATAAATTATCTATTAATAGAGACCAAACTTCCCATCTGCTCTTTTGTACATAACACGCATATTTCCATCATGGTCATTAAATACAATAAACTGTCTTTTATCTTCTGCTTTTAGTGCATCAATAGCCTCATCAAAGTCTAATGGCTTATGAAGCTCTAAGTCCATAGGAACTAACTCTATATCTTTTGTATCAAAGTTAGTTACAGCTTCTGCATCTGATCCCATATCTTTGAAACTCATAATACGATGACCTTTAATTTTGTCAGCGTGTCTTCTAAGAGATTTTTTTACTCGTTCAATAGCAATATCAATGGCAGCATACGCATCTTTATCATTTTGAGTAATAACGATAGTGTTTTTATCTTTTAAATTAATTACAAATTCTACAGAGAGACCTTTTTTAGTGCCAGCGTTAATAAGAGTTGTTACAGAAATAATATCTAAATTATATTTTTCTAGCCCATCAACTGCTCCATCGACATACTCTTTTATTGAGTCTGTAAGTTCAAAGTGTCTTCCAACAATATGTTTATTCATAATGTATCCTTAGTCATATAAAGTTAAGAGAGATAGCCTCTTATAGACTATTTCTTTAGCTTAATTGTAACTGAAGAAGCTTAATAGAGGGTAAATAGCTCCGATAAGAGAGTAAAAAATTATGCAACTAGTAGCATCTAGAAGACAAAGTTTAGTCATACTAGCTAAAGATTGTTTATTAAATTATATCAGAACCCTTGAAATTAGAGCAAAAATATAATATAATCCCAAAAAAATTATATTACACAAGGACATTAACAATGGCAAAACATCAATTTCAAACAGAAATAGGTCAACTACTCAAACTTATGACTCACTCTTTATACTCAAATAAAGAAATTTTTATTCGAGAACTCGTTTCTAACTCTAGTGATGCAATTGATAAGTTTAATTATCTTTCACTTACGGATGAGCAATTTAAACAAGAAGATTGGATAGGTCAAGTATCTATAGGTCTTGATAGTAAAGATGGTAGTTTGACTATTGCAGACAATGGATTAGGTATGAACGAAGATGACCTCATCAATCACTTAGGGACTATTGCAAAATCAGGAACAAAATCATTTGTAGAAAACCTTACAGGTGACGCACAAAAAGATAGTAATCTTATTGGTCAATTTGGAGTTGGATTTTATTCTGTATTTATGGTTGCTGATAGAGTTGATGTAATTACAAAAAAAGCTGGGGAAGAACAAGCATATAAATTTACAACTAATGGTACTGGTGAATTTGAAATTACACCTGTTACAAAAGATTCACACGGTACAGTTATCTATATGAAACTCAAAGAAGATGAAAAAGAGTTTTTGGGTAAATCAAGAGTAGAAAAAGTTGTCAAAAAATATTCTGACCATATTGCATACCCAATTGTAATTAATTTTGAAGAAGATGAGACTACAGGTGAGGGAGAAGATGCAGTAACTACCAAAGTCAAAAGATCAGAACAGGTCAATGCTGCGACTGCTCTTTGGACACTTCCTAAATCTGAAATCAAAGAAGAGGAGTATGTGGAGTTTTATAAATCTCTCTCGCATGGTGATGAAGAGCCACTTAAATATCTCCACAACAAAGTAGAAGGGTCTCAAGAGTTTACAACACTTTTTTATATCCCAAAAACTGCTCCTATGGATCTGTATAGAGCTGATTATCAGTCAGGAATTAAACTCTATGTAAAAAGAGTATTTATTACAGATGATGACAAAGAGCTACTCCCTCCATATTTGCGTTTTGTAAAAGGTATTATTGATAGTGAAGATTTACCTCTAAATGTAAGTAGAGAGATTCTTCAAGAGAATAGAATCTTGGCAAATATCAAACAAAACTCTGTTAAAAAGATTCTAAGAGAGATTAAAAAACTAGAGGGTGAAGATTCTGAAACTTTTACATCTCAGTATAATAAAGTTATCAAAGAGGGTATCTATATGGATCAAACCAATAAAGATATACTTCTTGATATAGTTCGATACAAAAGTTCAACAGAAGAAGGTCTTGTATCACTAGAGAGTTATGTAAGTCGTGGAGATAGCGAGAAAAAAGAGATTTATTATATTACTGGTGAAAATGAGCAAGTACTTAGAAACTCTCCTCTGCTTGAAGCCTATAAAAAAGCAAGTATAGAAGTGCTTATTATGGATGACAAAGAGATTGATGAGATTGTAACACCTATGATTGGGAGTTATAATGAGTGGAGTCTTAAAGATATTACTAGCATAGATGCACCAGATAGCAAAACCCAAGAGGAGAAAGAAGAGATAAACAAAGAGTTTAAATCTCTTACAGATAAAATCAAAGAGGTACTAGGTGATGAGGTAAAAGAGGTAAAAATCTCTACAAGACTCACTTCAAGCCCATCATGTGTCCTCAAAGATAGCTCTGACCCAATGGCTGGAATGGCTGCTATGTTTGCTCAAATGGGACAAGATATGCCAGAGATTCCACTTATCCTAGAGATTAATCCAGACCATGCCATGATTCAAAAACTTGATAAGCTAGAAGATGATTCACTCTTTGGTGACCTCTCATGGATACTCTTAGATTCTGCAAAATTATCTGAAGGCTTAGAGCCAAAAGATAAAGGTGCTTTCTCTACTCGTATTGCTAATTTAGCTACAAAGGCACTCTAGTTATGTCTCAACAGATGTCTCCACAAAAAAAGGCTACAGTAGTTTCTAGTTCTGTTGCTATTATTCTAGTTGTTGTAAAACTTGTAATTGGAATAGCAAGTGGTTCTGTAGCAGTGATGGCATCTGCTATAGACTCTTTGCTAGATAGTGTAATCTCTATCTTTAACTTTTTTGCTATTAAAAAAGCTGAAGAGGATGCAACCCATCAGTTTCAGTATGGTAAAGGTAAAATACAAGCAATTGCAGCTGTAATCGAAGGGACTGTAATTACTCTTTCTGGTCTTTTTATTATCTATCTTGCTATAGAAAAAGCCATAGAGGGGTCTACAACGACTCTTCTTATGCCTTCAATTATAGCTATGCTCTTTTCTATAGTTGTTACTTATGGACTTGTAGTCTATCTTCTTAAGATAGCAAAACAGACAGATAATATAGTTATAAAATCTGATGCTCTGCATTATCAAACTGACCTTTGGAGCAATGGAGTTATTTTGATCTCTCTTGGTTTAGTTTGGTTTACTGGCTGGGATATAATAGATGTTATTTTTGGTATTGCTATTGGTATTTATATTATCTACTCTGCCTATGAAATTATTGAAGATGGTATTAAAATACTCCTAGACCATGCCCTAGAGAGTGAACAGGTTGCTAAGATTGGTGAAATTATCTCTGAACATCCAGAAGTTACTAGCTACCATTGGCTCAAAACTCGTACAGATGGAACAACAAACTTTATTGAATTTCATATGGTACTTCGTCCTAATATGCTTCTGCTTGAAGCCCATAGAATTGCAGATCAAGTAGAAGATAAAATTATGGCTATAGACAAAAGAAAAAGATGGGTAATTACACCTCATTTTGACCCTTATGATGATGAAGATATGAATGAAGCGATGTTCCATGGAGAGAGACTACCAAGTGTCAACGGATAACCCCTCTATTTATCTTCTCTCTCCTACTCCCAAAGAGGGGGTAGAGTCTTTACCTATGATAGAGTTTACTCAGCTTGTAGATAGTATAAATTTTTCCACATGTGATACACTTATGTTCACATCAAAACAAGCTGTAGTAACTGCAAATGCCATAGATAAGAAATGGAGAGATATTCCATCTATTGCTGTAGGGTCTGCTACCAAAAAGCAAATAGAACAGTTAGGCGGAGAGGTAATATACCACCCAAAAGAGTTTTACGGTCAAGAGTTAGCTAAAGATATAGAAAATTTTTTTCAAGATAGAAATATTTTATATCTTCGACCAGCTAAAGTTATCTTCCAGAGCAAAGAATATCTAGCCAAAAAGAATATACTTTTACAAGAGCAAATTATTTATCAAACCTCTTGTATACACTATAATATATCACAACAACCCCCTGAAAATTCTATTATTATCTTTACATCTCCATCTACAATTGATTGTTTTTTAAAAAACTTCTCTTGGCTTCCTAGTTATAGGGCTGTAGTTATAGGCTCTGCCACAAAAGTCCACCTTCCAACAAATGCTAAGTTTGTAGTAGCAAAGAAACCTATGATTGAAGCATGTATCCAAAGAGCCTACCAAATTATAGAGCATTTTTAAGGAGTAAATGATATTATTTGAGCCTAAAAGAATCGAGGTTTAACATTATGATAAAAATATTACTTATTGAAGATGATTTAGAACTAGCACTTATCCTTACTAACTATTTAACAAAATATGATATGGAAGTAATTGGGGCTGAAGACCCATATATTGGATTATCTCTGTTGACACAGCATCAATTTGATTTGGTTATTTTGGACTTAACCCTCCCTGGAATGGATGGGCTAGAGGTAATTCCAAAAATCCGTGAACACTCGAATATCCCTATTATTATCTCTTCTGCTCGTGATGATATTACCGACAAGGTTATCGGACTAGAGCGAGGAGCTGATGATTATATGCCAAAGCCTTATGACCCTAGAGAACTAGTAACTCGCATCAAAACCATTTTGCGTCGTACTCACACCTTTGAAGATAAAAAACCACAAAAAGAGGAACTATTCAAAGTAGATAGAAGCTCAAGAACTATACTTTTCCAAGAAAAAATGCTTAATCTTACAGCTGCAGAGTTTGATGTTCTCTCTATGCTTATTGCACATAAAAATGGTTCTGTTTCTCGTGAGCAACTCCTCTATGAGAGTGAACATATAGATGATGATAGCTCCATTAAAAATATTGATGTTATTATCTCTCGTATTCGCCATAAAATAGCCTCTATAGATTCTAAAAATATTTATATCAAACCTGTTAGAGGAGTTGGATATTTGCTTATATCCAATCCCTAAGCCATGAAACATTTATCAGTTACCACCTTTATCCATATCCTTTTTACACTCGCAATAACCATATTAATAGTAACCTTTTTTGTTTTTATATCATGGGATAAAGAGCGTCGAAAACTCGAAGAGATTAGCCACTACAAACTTATAGCAGATGCCTTTTTATCAAATGTACAGCTCAACCCAACAGAAGAAAAATTAGAAAGTTTTTATAAAAATTTTTCTGTAAAACCTATAGATCTAAATGAGACAGAAAATGATATAAGAAAAAAAGGGAAAACTGTCTTTGGTGGAAAATCTATCTATGGTCAAGTGCGTGTTTTTGAGATAGATGGCTTGCATTTTATCTATGTACAACGCTTAGGCTATAATCTAATGCTCAAAGATAACCGTCCTAAAAATTATACTTTTGGTATGGCTATAGCTATAGGTTTTATACTTATTTTCTCTCTTTTGATACTCTATTTAGCTATTCTCAAAAAGCTCTATCCTCTCAAAAGACTGCATGACCAAATAGAGCAGTTTGCTATGGGTGATTTGGATGTAAAGATTAGTTATAAATATGATGATGAGATAGGTAAAATAGCTAAAAATTTTGATAATAATGTTTTAATGCGTATTAGAGAACTCAATGAATCCAAAAACCTCTTTATGAGAAACATGATGCATGAGCTAAAAACTCCTATAACCAAAGGAAGAATAGTAGTTGAATCCATAGAAGATGAGATGGTAAAAGGGGTACTAATACGAGCTTTTGATAGGATGAATGAGCTTATTAAAGAACTCGCACAAGTAGAACGGGTAACAACTCGTAATTTTGAACCCATGATAGAAGCTACTACATTAGCTACAGTAGTAAAAGAGAGCCAACACCTTCTTATGGCAGATACAGGAAAAGTAAATATAGATATTGATATTGATAATATCTCATTTCTTACCGATAGCAAACTCCTCTCTTTGGCGATTAAAAACTTATTAGATAATGGAATTAAGTATAGTACAGACCATAAAGTAAGAGTAGAAGCAAAAGATTGGAAACTGATTAAAATAATCTCCAAAGGAGATGGTCTACTCTATCCTCTCTCCTACTACACAGAACCCTTCTCACAAGAAGAAAAACGAAGTCATGGCTTTGGACTAGGACTCTATATTGTTCATAGTATTCTCAAAAAACTTGATTATACTTTGGGCTATCGCTATGATGATGGTGAAAATATCTTTGTACTCTTAGCCCAAGAGAGTAAAACAAAAGGAAAATAGACTACTGTTTTACTCGTATACCCCAACGAAACTTATCTTTATAAAATCCTCTATCAAGCTTAGAGGTAGTCACTCCATACGCCTTTCCTGAAGAGGCATGAATAAACTCTCCATCACCCAAATATACTCCACTATGATTTATATGCCCTGCGTTTGTTGTATCAAATGAGAGTATATCTCCTACCTCTATCTCTTCTCGTGAGAGTTTAACACCTAATTTAGATTGATTTTTTGAGGTGCGTGGAATGGTTATATTATTCTCTTTAAAAAGATAATAGACAAACCCAGAACAGTCAAAACCACCATCTCCTACCCCTGCTCTTTTGTAGGGTGTTCCTATTTTGCTTTTAGCTAGTGTAATCATCTTTGGAATAATCGTTTTATTTTGCTCTTGCTCTATAGTTTGGTTACTCTCTTTGATAGTAGCAATAGTTATTGTACGATTTAAATCTTCTATCACAACAGTACAGTTTGTATCATGACTAATAGTAATTTTTATCTGTGAAGCTGTAGATTGAGTGACAACAAAATGTACTTTACAGTCTAATAAAGGAGATGTTAATTCTATAGAAAAAAGAAAAGTTTGAATAAAAGCAAATAGAATAAAAATATTTTTTCTCATTTCATCTCCTTTTTATTTAGGCAAGAAACACAGCGAACACTCTCAGGACGAATAAGCATCCGCTCTATATCAATATCCTCTTCACAAGAGATACAAATACCAAAAGAGTCCTTATCTATACGCAAAAGAGCATTTGTAAGCCGTGTAAGTCTTAATTTATCTTCATCAAGTATTGTATGATTAACATGCTGTTCTCCCATTGCTTCAAGGCGTGTTAAACGCCCCAAAGAACAATCAGGAGTAATAGGCTGACACTTCTCTTCTAATAATACTATTTGCTCTTGAAGTAGAACTATATCAGAATCTATTTTTATTCTTATCTTCTTTTTTTGGCTCTCTAGCATAAATCTCTCCCAAAATACTTTTCAACTATTTTATCATAAATAACTATTTTATGATATAATAGAAGTAACTATTTAAAAAGGATTTTATAATGATTTATAAAAATATTCGTCCAGCATTTTCTATGATTGAATTAGTTTTTGTTATAGTTGTTATTGGTATTTTAGCCGCTGTGGCTGTACCAAAGCTTGCAATGAATAGAGATGATGCTGTTGTAACAACTGCAAAATCTACAATTTCATCTATTCGTAGTTCACTAGCAATAGAGAAACAAAGACGCGTTTTACGAGGAGATTTCAAAGCTATTTTTAAACTTAGTAAAACTAGTGGATATGATAAATCTATTTTTGATGCATTTGATGGAGATGATGATCTACCTGTATTAGAATACCCTCTTATATCATGTGAAAAAAGTACATCAACAGGTTGTTGGAGAGAAACTAAAACAGGTACAAGATCATCTTCGGGAGTAACTACAACAAGTGAGTATACTTTTGTAATGCCTACATCAACTACACATAAAGCTATTTTAGAGTTAAAAAATAATAGATTAAATTGTAAATCTACAACAGATGAATACTGTAAAGAACTCACCCAATAACCTTGTACTACTACCAGCTCTCTCTTCTAAAGTCCTCTGCTCCTAGGCTTACTTACTCTTGGGAAGAGGAGTTGGTTTTGGGGAGTGTTGTCCTTGTGCCTCTTAAAAATAGTACTAAAGAGGCCGTAGTTGTAGAAGAGACTACAAAGCCTACAGAGTTTAAAACTCAAAATATTATTTCGATTCTTCCTTTTTGCTACTCATCGATTCAAATAGAGATAGCTAAATTTATCTCTTTTTACTACTTCTCCTCTTTTGGGGAAGCACTCTCACTTTTTATACCCTACTCTACAAAATCTACAATAATAAAAAAAGAGATAGCTCTTATAAAAAAACCTCTGCTTACGCCTATACAAGAAAGAGCCTATCAAAAAATACTTACTCACGATAAATCACTGCTTTTTGGTGTCACAGGTTCAGGCAAAACAGAGATATTTATTATGCTTATAGCCAAAATGATAGAAGAGCAAAAAACTTCTATATTTTTGATGCCTGAAATTTCTCTTACTCCACAGATGGAAAAAAGACTTAAAGTATATTTTGGAGAGAGAGTGGCTATGTGGCACTCTAAACTTAGCAAGAAAAAAAAAGAGCAAATATTAGAAAAAATTTATGCCCAAGAGATAGATATTGTGGCAGGGGCTAGGTCTGCACTCTTTATACCTTTTGAGAACTTGGGGCTTATTATTGTAGATGAAGAGCATGATGATAGCTACAAATCCATGACGCGTCCACGCTACCATGCGCGAGACTTAGCTCTATTGATAGGACAAAAAAGAGATGCTAAAGTACTTTTGGCTAGTGCTACACCAAGTTTGAGTTCTTATTATAAATATCCTATTATCAAATTAGACAAGCCATTTATCCAAACAAAAAAATCATACTATTTTATAGGTGGAACAGAACTTAACTCTACTATTATAAATAAACTACAAAAAAATTATAACGAAGAGAATCAGGCTCTCTTCTTTGTGCCTACTCGTGGTAATTTTAAGTATTTATATTGTGATAGATGTGGGTCTACGCATCTTTGTCCTTACTGTTCTGTAGGTATGGCTTTGCATAGATATAACAAGCATCTTAAGTGTCACTATTGTGGGTATACCGAAGCTATTGTAGATACTTGCACCACTTGTGGCAATCAACCACTCCTAAGCCAAAGAATGGGGACAGTAGAAGCTAAAGAGATTATAGAAATGCATATACCCTCGCTACAGATTGAACAGTTTGACAAAGATAGTATTACTACTGCTACCAAGCTTAAAAAAGCTCTTGAACGCTTTGAATCTAAGCAGAGTAATTTACTTTTGGGAACACAAATGCTTAGTAAGGGGCATGATTATGCCAATATAACTCTGTGTGTAATTATGGGAATAGATTATCTCTTAGGCTTAGCAGACTATAGAGCAAGACAAAAAGCTATTAGTCTCTTGATACAGATAGCAGGACGAGCAGGACGAGCCAAAGAGGCTGAGGTGCTTATTCAATCTAATAATTCAGAACTTTTTACCCCTTATTTAGATAACTATGAGGCTTTTTTGGAAGATGAATTAGAGTTTATGCGTGATATGTATCCTCCTTTTGTTACCTTGGCACGGATACTTATCGCCCATAAAGAGCAAACAAAAGCGATACAATTGATGGATATAATTCTCCAAAAACTAGAAGCTTTTGAAAATATAGAGACTGTAGGGTCAGGAAAAGCTCCTATAGAGAAAATTGCAGGAAAATACCGTTACAATATACTCCTTCGTTCTTCTAAAAGAATACCTTTAATAAAGGCTCTTCACAGTATAAATCAAAGAGGCATAGAGATAGATATTGACCCTGTAGATTTTTCATAAAAATTAGCTATAATGACAAAAAATCCTCATAATAAATATATAATTATTCAAGACTAAAGGCAAAAAAATGAAAGAAAGATACCCAACTAAAAAAATATTTGTAGGTGGCGTAGCCGTGGGTGGGGATGCACCTATCTCTGTACAGTCTATGACATATAGCAATACACACGATGTAGATGCAACTGTAGAACAGATAAATCGTCTTCATTTTGCAGGGGCTGATATGGTGCGTGTAGCTGTGCCACAGATGGAAGATGCCCTAGCTCTTAAAGAGATAAAAGAACGCATCTCTATACCACTAATTGCAGATATACATTTTCACTATAAACTCGCTCTTGAAGCTGCTAAATGGGTAGATTGTATCCGTTTTAATCCTGGAAATATTGGTGAAAAGTCTCGTATCAAAGAGATTGTACAAGCCTGTAAAGAACGCTCTTTACCTATCCGTATAGGTGTAAATGCAGGTTCACTAGAAAAAGAGTTTGACCAAAAATATGGAGCAACTGCCCAAGGTATGGTGGCAAGTGCTGAGTATAATATTAAATTCTTAGAAGATTTAGATTTTACAGATATTAAAGTATCTCTAAAAGCTTCTGATGTAGATAGAACTGTAGATGCCTACAGAATGCTCCGCCCAAAAAACCATTACCCTTTTCATCTAGGGGTTACAGAAGCAGGAACACTCTTTCATGCAACAGTTAAATCCTCTATAGGTTTAGGAACGCTACTTCTTGATGGTATAGGTGATACGATGCGTGTCTCGATTACTGGGGAACTAGAAGAGGAGATAAATGTAGCAAGAGCTATTATCAAAGATAGTGGACGAAGCAAAGAGGGGCTTAATATTATCTCCTGTCCTACCTGTGGACGCATAGAAGCAGACCTAGTAACAGCTGTAGAAGAGGTAGAAAAACGCACCGCACATATCAAAGCCCCTATGAATGTCTCTGTAATGGGGTGTGTGGTCAATGCTATTGGAGAGGCCAAACATGCAGATGTAGCTATAGCCTATGGCAAAGGGAGTGGACTTGTGATGGTAGGAGGAGAGGTAGTAGCAAAATTACCAGAAAAAGAGCTTGTAGATAGATTTGTCTTTGAAGTTGAAGAGTTTGCCAAAAAGAGTGATAGTTAATGGAGAATATGTATAACCTCAATATAGAAAGAGCCGTACTCTCTGCAATAATATTTGACCCACAGATATTTGAAGAGATAGCATCCAAACTACGCCCTAACGATTTTTATCTTCCCTTTCACCAACACCTTTTTTCTGCTATAGAGGAGTTAGCCGTAGAAGAGAAACCTATAGATGAAGAGTTTCTTCGAGCAAAACTTGTCTCTATGAATAAATTTGATGAGGCAGGAATGCTTGATATACTCGCGGCTAATCCTATCTCTAATACAACCGCTTATCTTACAGAAATCAAATCCAAAGCAAGTAAAAGAGCCTTAGTCACTCTTGCCACAGAGATTAGAAAAGTCACTATAGAAGATGACCTCCCCACAGAAGAGATTATGAATCTTGTGGAGAAAAAACTCTATGAGATAACCCAAAACAGCACCAATGAAGATTTTAGAGAATCCAAAGATATTACACTTACTATGATGGATGAGATAGAGCGACTCAAAGCCCTAGGAAACTCAAAACTTATAGGCACAGATACAGGCTTTAGAAATCTTAACGAAAAAACAAGTGGATTTGGTAAGGGAGACCTAGTCATCATTGCAGCTAGACCAGCGATGGGGAAATGTTTGGGAAAGGGTACAAAAGTTCTAATGTACTCAGGAGAGCTTAAAAAGGTAGAAGATATTCAGGTTGGAGAAGAGCTTATGGGCGATGACTCCACCCCTAGAAGAGTACTCTCTTTGGCTCGTGGCAGAGAAGAGATGTACTGGGTTCATCAAAATAAAGGGATAGACTATCGAGTGAATAAGTCACATATCCTCTCTCTTAAACGCTCACGCAATGAAGGAAAACATAAACATGGAGATATTTTAAATATAGAAGTTTCAGACTACATAACAAAGAGTGAGAAGTTTAAGAGTAACTATAAAGGGTATAAAGTTGGTGTAGAGTTTTCTACAAAAAAGGTAGAGATAGAGCCTTATTTTTTAGGGCTTTGGTTAGGTGATAGTCGAAGTAGTGATGTCCGTATTGCTTCAGAAGATAATGAAGTCGTATCTTATTTGGAACAGTATGCCAATAGATTGTTATTACAATTAAGCTCTTATATCGTCAAAGATAAATGTCCTATGTATGGTATTACCAAAGGACATACAGGTGTGGCTTTGGATAAAGACACCTCTTTACAAAAAAAATTAAGAGGTTATAACCTCTTAGATAATAAACATATTCCCCAAGAGTATCTTATAAATGATAGAAAAAATCGACTAGAACTTTTAGCAGGTCTTATTGATAGTGATGGCTATTATGATGATAAAGCACATGTAATGGAAATAGTTCAAAAATCTAAAGAACTTACAGAACAGATTAAATTTTTAGTAGATAGTTTAGGATTTAGATGCTCCTTTAGAGCCAAAAAAGCAACTATTAAAAGTATAGGTTATGAGTGTGAGGTTTATAGAGTTCGTATTGTAGGTCACCTTGATAGTATTCCTACAAAAATAGCAAGAAAACAAGCTCGTCCTTTAATTTCAAAGAGAGAACATCTTCATACAGGTATCCAACTAGAGTATGACAAAGTAGATGATTACTATGGATTTGAGATAGATGGAAATAGACTCTTTTTGCTAGAAGATATGACTGTTACTCATAATACTGCTCTTGTTCTTAATATGGCTCTTAAAGCGATAGAGAGAGATGAAGGGGTGGCATTCTTTTCTTTAGAGATGCCAGCAGAGCAGTTGATGCTTCGTATGCTTTCAGCTAAGACCTCTATACCCCTTCAGGCACTGCGTGTAGGTGATTTGCGTGATGAGCAGTGGAGTCAGTTCTCTTCAGCGGTAGATGATATATCTCGTAAAAAACTTTTTGTCGATGATGGAGGGTATGCAACTATACACCATGTCCGCTCCAAACTTCGCAAACTCAAATCACAACATCCAGAGATTTCTGTGGCTATTATTGATTATTTACAACTTATGAGTGGTGATGGAGGAAGAGAAGGAAGACAACAAGAGATTTCAGAGATTTCTAGGGGTTTAAAGCAGTTAGCTAGAGAGTTAGACATCCCTATCCTCGCTCTTTCACAGCTTAACCGTGGAGTAGAGAGTCGAGATAATAAAAGACCTATGTTAAGTGACCTTAGAGAGAGTGGCTGTTTATCAGGTGATTCAATTATTATTGATGCCAAAAGTGGAAGAGTCTATAGAATAGATGAACTAGAAAAAAATAGAGCTTTACTTCCCTTTGAGACAAAAGCTATGACTTCAGATTTAAAAATAGAGAATTTTAAAATTACTAATGCCTTTTTTTCAGGTATAAAAACTATCTATAGATTAACTACAAAATCAGGAAAAACGATTAATGCTACCGCAAATCACAAGTTCTATAAAGTCGATGGTTGGCTAAGATTAGATAAGCTAAAAGTTGGAGATAAGATTGCTACACCTGATAGAGTGGATATATATTGGGATGAGATAGTCTCTATAGAAAAAGGAGATAGTGTCAAAACTTATGATTTAACTGTTGATAGTGTGCATAATTTTGTTGCAAATGATATTATTGTACATAACTCAATTGAACAAGATGCAGATATTGTTATGTTCGTCTACCGTGATGATGTCTATCGTGAGGCTATGGAGAAAGAGAAAGAGATGAAAGCCAAAGCTGAAGGGAAAGAGTATACTGGGGAATTTAAGAAAAAGGCTGAAGAGGATGCAGAGATTATTATAGGCAAACAGAGAAATGGACCTACGGGGACTGTGGATCTTGTCTTTCAAAAGAATTTTACTCGTTTTGTAGATGCCTCTGTCTCTCCTGCTTTTGAGGTGGTGTATGAAGAGGGAAATACAGATATGCGTGAGGGTCATATAGAGCTACCACCTATAGAGATGCCACCTCTATAGACTCTTATGCTCTTAGAAAAACCAAAACTCTTTAGAACTTATAAAGAGGCTTTTTGGGTCTTGGGAGTTTTGAGTTTGATACTCTCTGTTCGTCTTCTGCTTCTCTATTGGGAGTATAATGAGTTTATTGGTAAGCCCTTTTATTATACACATGCCCTAGTACTCCAACAATATACAAAACAAAAAGATAACAAACCCTATCAAGTACTCAAACTCCGCACCAAAGAGGAGTATACTCTCTATACTACTGCCCACCTAAAAGAGAATCTTACAAACTATAAAATAAGAATTAGACTTATACCTGATACCTCTCTTGGTTTTTGGGAGTACTTACAAGCTTTTTATATCAAGAGTACTATTAAAGAGGTATATCAAAAAGTAGAAACAACCAAAGGAAAACTCTTAGAGACTCTAGCCTCACAGCACCAAGAGAGAGAGGTTATCTCTTTTTATCAAGCAATATTTTTGGCAACACCTCTTGATAAAGCCTTGCGAGAAAAGATAGCAATGTTAGGAGTTAGTCATCTTGTAGCACTTAGTGGATTTCATTTGAGTATTTTATGGGTAGTGGTCTATGGTCTCTTGCTTCTTCTCTACGAGCCTTTGCAACAACGCTATTTTCCCTACCGCTATAGTCTTATAGACTTAGGCATACTCACTATTATACTTCTCTTTGGCTATCTCTGGTTTGTTGAGTTTCCTCCATCACTACTTCGCTCTTTTGCTATGCTTTTGATTGCTTGGATGGCTTTACTTTTGGGAATAGAACTTGTAAGTTTTGGGCTTTTAGGATTTATTGTTATAGTACTTTTAGCACTCTTTCCTAGACTTATTGTCTCTTTAGGATTTTGGTTTTCGGTATCAGGAGTATTTTATATCTACTTGATTTTACATTGGAGTAAAAGAGTTCATAAATATATCATCTCTTTTATCTTTATCCCTCTAGGAATATTTATTTTGATGCAACCTATAGTACATACTTTATTTGGTATCACAACACTATGGCAACTCTTGTCACCACCACTATCTCTACTCTTTACACTCTTCTATCCTCTAGTTATTGCGTTGCATCTGATAAATATGGGAGGAGTTATGGATAGTTGGTTAGTGTGGCTTTTTTCATTACCCAAAGGATATGAAGAGAATATTTTATCACTAGAACTTTTGATTGGATATATTATACTCTCATTAGGAGCGATAAACAGTAAAATATTTTTTATCTTAACGCTCCTAGTCTCTTTTCTATATCTTTGTTATCTCTACACCTTTATCTAAAAGATAGCAAAACCGTAAACCATGTAAAAATATAGCCCAAGAGATATAAATCCAGAGGAAAAAGAAGAGTAAGATACTAATACCTCCATAGATACTAGCATAAGTTTGATTGTGCATTACATACAAAATAAAACCACTCTTTGCAAGATACCATATAAGTGATGCTATAAAAGAGCTTGTAATGGCTGCTCGTTTGGATATTCTTTTGTGTGCAGAGAGTTGGTAGGCAATATAAAAGACACCCCAAACCATAAGAAAAGGTAAAAAATAGTAAATATGAACTGTATGAACCAACGAAGAGAAATAGAAAGAGATTCCAAGCATTGTAGGTACAATAATAACTAATGAGAGATAGGTTGTAAGTGCCTGTACAGCTGTTCTTTTTGGAGTTTCAAAAATATCATTTACAACAAAATCATAATTTTTAAAAAACATCACAGCTGCAAATACTACATAAAAAAATCCAACTATTCCAAGCTTATCTGCATTGGCTATAAAGCTATCTATATGAGTCATAATCTCTTTGGAGTGGGTAGGCATAAGGTTGGCAAAAATCATCTGATGTACTTTTGCATATACAGACTCAAAGATAGGAAGATAGGTAAAAACAGAGAGTAAAATAACAAAAAGTGGAATAATAGAGAAGATACTATTCCAACTCAAACTAGAGGCATAGTATCCTAGTCTATCATCCAAAAGATCTACAAAAAAATCTCGCATAAAAAAATAATAATTTCGTACAATTTCTGTAGTTTCTTTAGAAAGGTTTATCACACTGGTAGTCCCATCTTTCCAGGGTTCAAAATATTATTGGGGTCAAAAGCATTTTTAAGGTCTCTAAAGAGTGTTAACTCTTCTTCATTAAAAGCAATACTCATAAATGGTGCTTTACTTGTGCCTATGCCATGCTCTCCACTTAGTGTTCCACCCATACTTACTACAAGCTCAAATATCTCTTCTATAGCGTCATGTCCTTTGGCTAACTCTTCTGGATTACTCCCATCAACCATTACATTCACATGAATATTTCCATCACCCGCATGACCAAAACATGGTACTTTAAATCCATACTTGTCCCCTATCTCATAGATACTTTTAAGGGCTTTTGGTAAAAGGCTTCGTGGGACTGATATATCTTCATTAAGCTTTTTGGAACCAAATATTGTAATAGATGGAGAGGCATTGCGTCTTGCATACCAAAGCTCTTCTCTATGCTTTTTATCTTTGGCAACCACAAAATCTACAGCTCCATTCTCTCTAAAAGATTTTTCTAATATCTCTAATTGAAAATCTACTTCTTGGGAGACATTACCATCTACATCTCCAATCAATAACGCACCTGCATCTTCGGGGAGTTCTACACCTAGTTTCTCTTTGAGGGCTTGTACAACCAAACTATCCAAAAACTCCATTGCTACAGGATTTGCCCCTGATGCTAATGATTTGAATACTGCATTCATAGCACTCTCAACAGATGGGAAAATCCCCATATACCCTTTGGTAAAATTAGGATAAGGCAGAAGCTTTAGGGTTATCTCTGTAGTTACTGCTAGTGTTCCTTCACTTGCAATAAGAATACCTGCTATATTGTATCCTGCTACATCTTTGATGGTTCGTTTTCCTGCACGGATAATATCACCATTTGGACGCACCGCACGAAGAGCCATAACAAAATCTTTGGTAATACCATATTTGGCTGCTCGCATACCTCCTGCATTCTCACTTACATTTCCACCAAGAGTAGAGTACTCTTCACTCGCTGGGTCTGGCGGATAAAAAAGCCCCACTTCTTGAACAGCTTTTTGTAAATCCATATTGATAACACCTGGTTGTACCACAGCTACCATGTTTTCAAAATCAATCTCTAAGATGCGGTTCATATATTTTTCCATAGCAAGAATAATCCCACCATTTGTAGGTAATGCTCCACCAGTAAAGCCAGAACCTGCACCACGAGGAGTAATCACTATCTTATGCTCATTACAATATTTCAAAATTACACTTACATCCTCTTCGTGTCGAGGAAACACCACAGCTTCAGGTTCATAACGAGTGCGTGTAGCATCATAACTGTAGGCTATAAGATGTGCTTTATCGCTATAGACATTCTCTTTGCCTACTATAGCTTTAAGAGCCTCTATATGTCCTGTCTCTATCATCTAATATTTCCTATCATATTATAATAAGTACCTGTAGCTTCTCTGCTAAACCACCCACTATCTATTTTTCCCAAACGCATATAAAAAGGAAATTGTCCTTTTTTTGGTAATCCACTCAAAGCCATCTCACCTACATATCTACGACTAATAGGGTCATAAAGCATCCCTTTGCCTTTTTTTACTATATAGATAAGACCTACTTGATACTCACTTGCAAACTTTGCTAAGTTATCTTTTGTAGGAATTTGGTCTCCCTCTTTGGATAAAAAGAGAGCATACAAATCAGGATGTACCCAATTTTTGGATGTAGATGAGGTAATTTTAGAGTATGTTGCACTATCTGGTGCTAAAAGAAGAATAGTTCTATACAAATACCCTGCTATTACTCTATCCCCTACTTTTAGGTTTGGTTTAACCGCTGGAAGTTCTGCATGTATAATTGGTTCATGCTGACGTAGTGAAGCTTTTGAAGCTCCATCATATACCAAATAACTACTAATGGCTTTGAGTTCACTTCCATAATTGTGTATAACAACAGCACTCATACCAACTTTGGGAAGAGGCTTAGTTAATATCACTTTATTGCCTTTAACCTGTTTAATTTCACTACTAAATGAAGGAGGATAAAATTGTGCCATTAAAGATATGGTTGATAGAATAAGAAAAAAAGTTAATGCTCCTGTACGCATAAAAATCCTTTGAAATTGAAAATTAGTTCGTATGATTATACTAAGTTTTGTCTTATTTATGTAGCCTTTTTGTAACTTTTGTGTTACAATGCCAAAAATCCAGCCAATAAGTAGTGAATGAATGAAAAACTTAATTATCGTCGAGTCACCAGCAAAAGCAAGAACAATTAGTAATTTTTTGGGTAAAGAGTATAAAGTCGTAGCCTCCAAAGGGCATATAAGGGACTTACCAAAAAGTAATTTTGGAATTACTGTAGATGAAAATGGTATTTTTATACCTAAATATTCTATTCCTAGAGAAGCTAACCCAATAGTCAAAGAGCTAAGAAAACTTGCCAAAGAAGCCCAACAAGTCTATATCGCAACGGATGAAGACCGTGAGGGAGAAGCTATTGGATACCATATTGCTATGGCAATCAAAAAAGATCCACAAAGTCTGCCAAGAATAGTTTTTCATGAAATTACCAAAAGTGCTATAGAACATGCTCTAGCTAATCCACGAAAACTAGATACCAATAATATTAATGCCCAACAGACTAGAAGACTTCTTGATAGAATAGTAGGATACAAACTCTCTCCACTTCTAGGAAGCAAAATTCAAAAAGGCTTATCAGCAGGAAGAGTACAAAGTTCATCACTCAAAATAGTTGTTGATAGAGAACGAGAAATCACAACATTTAACCCTATAGAGTATTGGAGTATTGATGCTCTCTTTGAAAAAAATATAGAAGCTGTCATTTATTCATTTGCAGGAGCTAAGCTAGATAAACTAAGTATTGGTAATGAAGCTATGGCTACAGAAATTGTGAACTCTGCTAAAACTGAAAGTTTTCATGTTCAATCTATAGAAACAACCAAAAGAAAAACCAAAACTTCACCACCATTTATGACATCTACTCTCCAACAATCTGCCTCTACACAACTAGGGTTCTCACCCAAAAAGACAATGATGGTAGCTCAAAAACTCTATGAAGGAGTTAAAACGAATGAGGGAGTAATGGGAGTTATTACCTATATGAGAACTGATAGTCTTAATCTTGCTAAAGAAGCTGTAGTATCTATACGAGAACATATTTTAGAAAATTATGGAGATAAATACCTTCCAACTAAATCCAAGAATTATGTTACTAAAACAAAATCAGCACAAGAAGCACATGAGGCGATACGCCCTACAATGGTAGGATTTACTCCTCAGATTGCGTCTGACTATCTCTCTAATGATGAGCTAAAACTCTACCGTTTAATCTATAACAGATTTTTAACATCTCAGATGGTTGATGCAGAATTTGAATCACAAACTATTCTTTTTAAGGGAGATAAAACCGTATTCAAGGCGAGTGGTAGGAAACTTTTATTTAATGGTTTTTATATTGTTACAGGATATAACGAAAAAGACAAACTTTTACCAACATTGAGTAAAAATCAAGATGTCTCTTTAGACAAAATCACTCCCCAACAGCACTTTACAGAACCACCACCAAGATATAATGAAGCTAGTCTTATCAAAAGATTAGAATCTTTAGGAATAGGTCGTCCTAGTACTTATGCCCCAACTATTACTATACTCCAAACGCGTAAATATATTGAATTAGAAAAAAAGCGTATCCAACCCACAGAGATAGCCTATACAGTAACAACCATGCTTGAGGAAAATTTCTCAGATATTGTTGATAGTAGCTTTACTTCTAATATGGAAGAGACTCTTGACAAAGTTGGTGAGGGTGAGATAGATTGGCAAAGTGTTTTACATGATTTTTATGAACCATTTATGAAAAAAATTGCTGATGGTAAAGAGAATATCAAAAGTCTTAAAGTAGCTATTCCAACAGGAGAGGCGTGTCCTAAATGCGAGGGGGAACTACTATTAAGAAAGGGTCGTTATGGTGAATTTATTGCTTGTAGTAATTTTCCTAAATGTAAATATACCAAAAATACAGATGGTACAGAACCTGAACAACCTGAAGAGACTGATGAGATATGTGAAAAATGTGGCAAAGGCATGGTAATCAAAAACTCAAAAAGAGGAAAGTTTTTGGCATGTTCGGGTTATCCTAAATGCAAAAATGCAAAATCACTTACACCACCAAAAGAGATTGCTATCCCTTGTCCTGAATGTGGAGGAAAACTCCATGAGAGAGAAGGAAAAAGAGGAAAATTCTTTGGCTGTGAACACTATCCTAAATGTAAATTTATAGCCAATTTTGAGCCTGTAGACAAAAAATGTCCTGAGTGTGAGTATCAAATGGGACAAAAGACTCTTAGAGGTAAAGAGGTTTATGAGTGTTTTAAATGTAAACATAAAGTAGATGTATAATCCATGCTCAAAATAGGAATATTATCTGATAGTCACCACCGTACAAAACTCCACAAAGAGGCAATTACTCACCTTCTTCAAGAGGGTGCAGAGTATCTTCTTCATGCAGGAGATATAGGCTCTAAAGAGCATATTAACATGCTCCAAGCAACACAAAAGCCCTATAGAGTAGTCTTTGGTAATAATGACCACCATCTTATGCCTCTTAGTAAGTCTTATTCCATATATAAAGAACCTTATTATTTTACTCTAGATTCTCTTCGTATAAAACTTATGCACTTACCCTATTATATGACTCCTGATGTAGATCTTATTATCTCTGGTCACACACACCAATTTCATGCTCAAGAGATTAATGGAAAATTATTTTTAAACCCTGGAGAGATATGTGCAAGAGAAAAAAATGCTACAGAGTGTGTATTATTAAGTGTCACAAGTAAAGAGTGGACTATTGATAGGTTTTATCGTACAGTAGATGCTAAAAAATGGGAGAGTGAAAGAATAATTTTTGAAAGAAGCATATAGAGTATATTTATAATACTCTATAACCTTTGTAATGTCCGTCTATGATAAGTAACCCATGGTACATCATCTAAATCACCGCCTCCATCTAAAATTGCACCTATTACATCAAAATCTCTATATCGTACAAATACATCTACCATAACATAGAATTGATTTTCTGGAGTAGTATCCTCATTAGAGATAATACTATCTGTCCCTGTACATGCCAAAGTTTCATCTCCAATATAAGAGAGTCTTGTTTCTATTCTATAGCCTTCCCCATTTTCTGGGTTATTGCCAACATCTCCATTAATAGTCTCTAAGCAGTTTGTATTAGTTACACTATTAGATAATGCACCCATAATAGCTAATTCTGTATAACTTTTAGCTAGGAGTGATGATTGCTCTTTGTAGTACTGTATAGTTGTAGTTTTCACCATTTTACCAGCAGTATTAACTATATATGCACCCACTGTAGAGAGGAGTAATATAACAAAAATTGCTGTAATCATAGAAAATGCTGGTTTCATTGTTATTTTTAGCTGTATCATTTTATTACCACCTTCTCTTTACAAACTCCTAAATTATCACTATCCTCTTCATTATTTAGTCCTATTTCTTCTCGAATACATATCTTAAAACGGACAATAGGACCCTGACCAAAAAATTTAAATTGTGTTACATTTCTTACGATAAGATTACTATCTCCATCTAAAAAATCATCTCCATCCCATGGTTGATAATTTGAATAAAGCATTAAATCTGAAGTGCCTGTATCTGGATTTACCTCTCCAATCTCAAAATCACCTTCATCATCTACAAAACCAGGAACAATAGCATATGCACTCCATGCTAGTTGATACCGATCTGTTAAGATTCTAGAATCATCATTTTCTGAATTATCTGTAATTGTAATTATATCACCTGCAACTCTCTCTATTTGAGAAATACAATCATTATTTATATATCCCATACATCTAAAATCATAAATTTGTCCCGTACTATATTCCCCTCCAGAAAATATAAGTGCTCCATCAGTAATTCTACCATTTCTACGCCCTATAGCACCCAAAGAAGCAATAATATCTGTAGCTACATCTAACTCAGATCCAGGGGTAACAATAGTTATTGCACTTGTACTATCATGCTCTACATTGCAATAACTGCTCCATCCAGGACGAACATTAGCACTAAAACTATCATTATCATACCCAATCCATTCTAATGTATTAAATAGTTGCACTTGTGCAGTACTTAACTCTAAATCTTGGATATTACGAATAGAATTTTCATTGTTATATGCAGTTAAAGGATTTCTAGCAATAATAGAACCACCAATAGCATAAGTAAGCCGATTTGCTACTTGTGTAGTTGCTAATTCTGTAGAGATACTAGCATTATGTATGGCTCTTTGAAGAATATAACTCTCATATACTCTCGCTATAAGAGAAGCCGAAATAGAGGCTACAATACCTAATACAACCATAACTAGTATGAGTTCAATCATACTAAATGCGACTCTGTTTCTTATAAATTTAATCATTCAAATACCCGCCTCTCTCTTTTGAATCCTCCAATATTACATGAAAATGCAAAAAGGGTAATATTCTTATTTAACTCACTCATTTCTGTATCTGCTTCATCACTAATAAGAGTTGTAGAAATATGTTTGATATTAGTTGAATTAGCCTGAATAGCTGGATTAAAAGGATAGTTATAGTTTACAACCATACTATCATCCCAATTTCCTGCAGTCTCACCATCAAACATATAGCTAACCCTACTCGTTATTGTAATAGTTGTATCTATACTTCCTGCTTTTGTATCACTTACATCTATAAGTTTAACTTCATTACCATTAGCATCATCAATATCATCAGCATCATCAGCATCTGTACCTAAATTATTTGGGAGTGTTGCAGGCTCAGGAGCTGATTCATCATTTGTTTGTTGTGTTCTAATATAATTTTCATTTGCAATCCCTATATCTATATCTGGATTACCTACTGAAAGTATGGGCTGTCCTTGATTTTGATTTGTATTTGATTCATCCCACTCCCTACTCATTATTATACTAATATCAGATGCAGCTGTAGCAATTGCTTCTTGTTGTAAACTTGTATAGGTACTGCCCATAGCCATTCCTAATAGATTTGGAATACTTAGCATTACTATTCCCATAACAGTTAATGCAAATATAAGCTCTATCATAGCAATAGCTGGTCTCATAATTAACTTTTTCATCATGTTCCCTCTTTACCAATTCATTCTATTATTTTTAAATTTATTTGTATTCCTATCAATAACACTACCAGTAGGACCAATACCAGTCCAATCAGAATCAGCATCAATATCCCCATCAATAAATCTTACTCGATAAAATGGTGTAGGTTTATCATCACCACCTGAACTTACACCTATAGATCCACTTTCAGATTCATCATTTATAGCTCCACTTAAAGTCTCACCATAAATAAGCCAAGGACTTGTTGTAAGATTAGAATTCGTATCCAAATCTATTACTACAGTCATAGGAAGTGTAGGATTATTACCTCTTTCTACAATTACTTCATCATCTATACCATCACTTGGATCTAAAAAAGTTTTGGTAAGTTCTGCTTTACCACTCCCCTCTGAAATACTACTTATTTCAAGAGTTCCATTTCCATCATTTTGACTTACTGTATGCCCTCGAGATTTATACCAATTTCTCTCATTTGTTTTACCTGAATCATCTCCATTAATAGCACTATATTGTTTACACTCTTTACCATCATCTAAAACTTCACTACAAAAGATAGTAAGCATTATAGGTGTAGTAATTTCTGTTCCTATTATATCTTCATAAAAATCTAGTTTTGGTTTGAGTCTAGCATAATAGAAGTTTATACTACCCTTACTAATCTCTGCATCTCCAGAGATAGTCTCTGAAGGATATACCGACTGTACACTTACTTTCATATCACTCATATTAATATCAAATGGCATTACAGGTTCATTATTTTTTCGTCTGTAATATGGAACTAATAATTTAGATGTAGAATTAATATCAAGTTTTCCACTATTAAAACCTAGCATCGTAACTGTAGAAATATCTCTCTTTTGCAAATCATAATCACTATTACTTGATAATGGATGTGGATTATCAAGGTGACCATCATTATCAAGATCAAGCATTTCAAATGTTACAGTAACTGGATTTTCATAATATTTATCACTTGATTTTTTAGTTATACCTTTACCATCATTATCATCAGGATAAGTATATTCATCAGATTCTCTATTAAAGTTAGTTGTAGTTATACCTTGACTATTTTTAGCTTCTATACTAAGCGCTACTGCCCCAGACATATTATCTATATCATTTGCAAGATATGTAAAGCTCCCATTTCTATGGTTAGTTAACTCTGTATTAGAAATTTCAAAATAATCAGGAATAAAAGTCATAGTCAAGTTATCTTCACTAGATCTCATACAAATATATCGACTAAAAGGTTCTCGTGCTCCACTACTAGATGTTACATAGGCTTGAATACTATCTATATCCGATTTATCCATACAGGTAGCAGGGCTATCATCAGCATCTATCTCTGCCCATTTTTCATCTATTATTCCAACCTCTACATTTCCTACATTATCAAAAGTAACATCCATAACTCTAGGACTTCCTGTAGGATTTCCTGAACTATCTACTGTCCTACTCATACCATCAACAATTTCTGCACTATTACTCGCTTCAAACTTTAGAGTACCTTCTAATGTTCCACTATCTTCAGAATCATTATATAACCAAAGTCTTTTCTGAAGAGTAATATTTGACATATCTTGGTTATACTCTTTGACTAGGGCGCTAGCACTCTCTTTACAATTAGGTGTACCTACCTGATTACCATCATAGGCACATAAGGTTAAATTAAAGTCTTTTCCTGCATGGAGGGAACTTGCTTCTGATACATCTGTACCACGAGGATAAAGCTGAAACCAAGATGCTCTTGTAGCAAAATGATCTCCTTCATGAATATAATATCTTCTTCCTTCTAATGTTTGGTCTTCACTAACAGCCCCTGATGTATCTTCTCCGCACATAGACCATGGATAGAGAGTTTTTGTTTTGGTATCAGAGTCATATTCTGCACAATATGTAATCTCTAAATACATATTTTGATATGCTTTATCTACTATGATACTAGTATCATATCTACCTTCTGTAGCTCTTAGCATCTCACGAGTTGTCTGTTCTTCATACTCACTAGAGTCAAACTTTATATTATAATAAGTAGTTCCATCTTCACCTGCATATAAAAATCCTTTATTATTGTATATATATTTAAGACTCCACCTAGCATCAATCTCCTCTTTTTTTTCTGTTTTTATACCCGTTTCATCTAAACTTAAAAATGTTACATTAAATGGTTCATTAACAATTTTAGTAGAGATATTAAAATCACTTTCTTTAATCTCTCTCCATGAATCCTGAGAGGCAAATGGTCCTGTAGTATATGAACCACTAGGAGTAAAGTCTGAACAATTACCTCTTAATTTTATCCAACTTAACTCATGCTTATTACACCCACCACCAGTACCACCAGAGATCGCATACCTAATCTTATCAGGTGTAGTAGATTGACCATATTGTGAATCTTTAGCATCAAAGAGATCAATAATAGTCTGATAATCACCCTCATTTCCACTTTCTGCACGCATAAGATTAATATAAAGATGTGCCGAATCTCTAGCATCAACAGTCATTTTGTAGCGTCCAGAGTAATAGTCATTAGAGTTTTTTTCTGCTATAGGTGCATTACCTAAAGCATTAATATCATTACCTGTAAGTTGTACACTAGTAAGATATGTATAACCATTCATTCCTGAACCCTCTCCACGAATTACAGCATTATTTTGGACTAGACCACTAGAACCACCATCCCTACTCTCGGTATCTCTACCAAAGTTTCCATATTCATCAAGCCCCAATCCAAGCCATCCACCTTCAAACCCTGCTACATTGCCATCAAATTGTGCATACCCCATAGATCCACCAAATCCACCAGCAGAAGGTTCCGCACCAACAGTAGCATCAAATAAAATGTTAACTGTACCATCAGCTCCATAAGAACCTAACCCTGTATGTCCTGTACCACAACCACCATAAGCATAATAATCAAATTCTATAATAATAAGATTTTGGCTTGATTCAAATTCAACATCTCTAGTTACAACAGTAGATAAATCCTCTTGACTATCAGTAATCCTTAGTCTACCATCTCCATTCACATTCACAATACCTGGAGTAAACCCACCTATAGCAGAAAGAACACGCCAGTCTTCATTTAAGTCATCAAACTCATCTTCAAAACATGTAGGAGCATCATCTTGTGCTAATATAGTTACAGTTGTTGTATCAGTATAACCTATTTTAATATCACTAGATGGATTTTTGAGGTGTACATAGAAGTTTTCTGATGTCTCAATTGGTTGATCATTATAAATAGATAATTCTATCTCAACTCTTGTTTTTCCTGCAGGAATAGTTGCTGTATGCGAAGATACTTTTAGATAATCACCTAGTCCTGATTTAGCAGTTCCATCTGTAGTATAATACTCTACAGTTACATCATAATCAAGAATTTTGTTGATTTTGATAATAGGATGTACTACCTCTGTAAGATATAATCTATTGATATCTTCACTCACCTCATAACCACTTAGTTCAAATTGAATAGTAGTATCACAACTATTTACTCTTCCTGCGTAAGTACTACCACTTTTATTATAGATAGCATAAAGATTTCCTCCATCAAATAAAGAGGCGGAAATAGCAGATTTTGTAAATATACTATGTTCATCATATCCTTCAAATACTAACTTCTCATAAGTAACATAATTTGTAATTTCTCCATCAATACCATCTATAAGATCCAAGTTTATAGGCCAATCATTTACTGCTTCACATAATGGTGTTGTATCCCAATCTAGTGCAACCCCATCTACACCACATTCACTTAAAAGAGTTATTGTTGCCCCTGAGTGATCTAGTGTGAATATACCACCAGTAGAATTTTTTAAAGTTTTATTACTAAGGTTTCGTATATGAATAGTCTGTGTACAATCTACACCACCTTTAAATTCATCCGAACCAGTACAGCCACTTCCACTATGTTCTACTTCATAATAACATACATCATCTGCATTATTATAGTTTAGACCAGCATCACAAGCACCCCACTCATCATCAAGTCCACTATCATCATATTCGTATGTTTGGTTATTATTTAAACTAATTGTACCCACAGAAGTTACAGCACCTACAAATTTACTATTACTTGTATTATGATTAGCAGTGAAACTACCTTGTACATAGACATAAGCACTCATATATTGTCTATCACCACCGCCATTAGAAGCAAATAAAAAGTTTCCATATACAAAAATAAACATATTTTTTGCTTCACCTTTACCACTATCATAGTTAAAGTCTATATGATTTTCTGTTAGGTTTAAAGCTCCTTTTATAAAGAGTCTAACTGCTCCTGTGGTACGAATATTAATACTAGCAAAACTTCGCCAATCTTCAATCCAATAATCACCCTCTCCAAAAGTTACAGTAGCTCCTTCTTCTATAGTGAGTGATTGCATCACCATTACAGGATCACCTGTATTATATTCTCCTGATGGATCAAAAGTAATATTTGCATTAGCAGGAACCGTTATATCACCATATTTTTCATTTCTTAGTGTACCACTTGCTGTAGTATTTGTAGTAGTTGTAGATTTTATAAAACTTGGAAGATTAGGAATATCTGAAGTAAACTCTTCTACAATACAATCTTTCGTAGTACCTCCAAGTTTACACTCAACATCACCTTTCCCATCTGCACTATCTGCATAGATAGTATCAGCATTAATTACATTATCTCCATTCCCTTGGTCTATTGTATCCCAAGTATTCAAAGCACTAGGAAATAGCCCACACTCTGTAAACTTAGGGTCTGTAACTGCTTGTGATACAGTAGGTACTATTAGAAACAATAAAAGCAGTATCTGTAATATATATTTAATCTTTTTCATTGGTATAACTCCTTACTTAAAGTCAAAAAGCCATACTATTGATATGACTCAACGCATTACCTATAGTATAGTACTATTATGATTTAGAATATCTTAAACGAATAATTTAGTACATTTTAGCTAAAATGAGTCTACTAAAAGATAAAAATAAAGAGATAAAAAATGAAAATAGACCTAGCACACTCCCCTGACGCAGATGATATATTTATGTATTTTGCTATTAAATTTGGTTGGGTAGATACCAAAGATTATGAGTTTTCAAACATAGGCTTAGATATAGAGACACTCAATGTAGAAGCGATGAAAGGCAGTTATGATGTCTCTGCTATTAGTTTTGGTATGTATCCACTTATCCGAAATAACTATGCTCTACTTCGTACTGCTGTAAGTTTTGGTGAGGGGTATGGTCCTAAACTCATCAAACGCAAAGAAAAAAGACTCAAACGAAATTTCAAGGTTGCACTCTCTGGTAAATATACCACAAATGCCATGCTCTTTCGTATCTATTATCCTGATGCACGACCTATCTATATGGACTTTTTAGAGATAGAAGAAGCAGTCGTAAGTGGTAAGGTAGATGCTGGAGTGCTAATACATGAATCAATACTAGACTATGACAACAGCCTAGAAGTAGAAAAAGAGATATGGGATATATGGGTAGAGCTAGCAGGAGAGGGTTTGCCTCTGCCTCTAGGTGGTATGGCTGTGCGTCGCTCTCTGCCTCTCAATCGTGCTATAGATATAGAAAATATCCTTATAGATGGTGTCAAAGTAGCAAATGAGAGAAAAGAGGAACTCTGTACTAAGCTTGAAGCAGATAACTTAGTGCGTATCTCTGATGCTATGCTTACCAAATATCTTGATATGTATGCATCAGATGACTCTGTGGAGTTAAGCCCACTCCAACTCAAAGCACTTGATAAACTTTATGACATTGGTTTAGAGAATTGTCTATGGAATGAAGTGATAAAAACTGAAGATTATCTTTTGCCGAAGGAGTATGAGGGATTGAGGGGGAGTTAATGGCATATTGGCAGGTAAGAGATGGTTTTAATCATAAAGATGTAGAAAATATTGATAAAATTCAAGTAGATGATATATTGTTTTTCGTTACAGAGGGTATTTTTGTTTTTTATGCACGATGTGTAAAAAATCTTTCTAATGGTATTGAATTTGATGAATGGGAAAAGTTTCCTTTAGACTCTAATTTTTTAATAAGTTCTTTGGAAAGAGGAAGTTATAGTCAAAAAATTGCATTAATTAGAAATAATGATAAAATATATGAACTTTTGAATATGATTGAACCTCTTAAAATATATAAAATTAAAACACTTAAGATTACAAATTTTCGTTTAATAGAAGAGTTAGAGATAGATTTTGATGAAGATGTAAATGTAATTATTGCCAATAATGGTGCAGGAAAAACAACTATTTTAGATGCTATTGCTACAGGTCTAGGTGTAATGGTTAATAAGTTTCATAATGGGTTACCTTTTCGTGAACAAGATTTGCGAATTAACTCTCAAAATAAAATAGAAAACTTTATAAGAATAAGGCTTAAATCTACAGATAATTTAGTTTGGGATATTTCTAAAAATAAAACAAAAATATCTACAAAAATGAAAGAAGCTATTCCTGAAAGATATGGAGATAAAGAGCTTATTTCATTTACTGATAGAATTATTGATGCCCAAGATGATGGTGAAAAGTTTGTAATGCCTTTAGTGATATATTATAAAACAAATAGAGCTATTTTTAATGCACCTATGAGAAAAAGAAATTTTAAAAAAGCGTTTTCTCGTTTTGATGCTCTTGATGGTGTACTGGAAAGAGATGCCAACTTTCACCGTCTTTTTCAATGGTTTGATTTGATGGAAGATATAGAGAGAAGAGAACAACAAATAAGAAAAGATTTTACTTTCAAATTAACTGAATTAGGAGAAGTACGAAAAGCGATAGAGAGTATGCTTCCTAATTTTAAAAATCCAAGAATAGAGCTAAAGCCTTTTAAATTTTTAATAGATAGAATAGAAAAAGATGGCTCTATTATCTCTTTTAATATAGAACAACTTAGTGATGGTTATCGTACCATTTTGGCAATGGTTATGGATATATCTGCTCGTATGTCACAAGCCAATCCTCAGATAGGAAATGACTCACAAGCTATTATTCTCATTGATGAATTAGATTTACACTTACACCCAAAATGGCAACAGACTATTTTATCTGATTTAAGACGGATTTTTCCTAATGCTCAATTTATTGTAACGACACATAGTGTGCATGTTTTATCTTCTATCAAAAAAGAGAAACTATTTATTTTAAAAGAGGGAAAAGTTGAAAAAACCTCTTTAAATACTTATGGAAAATCTATTGATGAATTACTTTTGGGTTCATTTGATGTAAAGTCACTAAGGTACCCTGAAGTAGCTAAACAAATAGAATTTTTACAAAAGTTTTTATACTCAAATGACTACAAAGAAGAAGTATTTTTATCTCAATTGGAAACGCTAGAAGAAGAGATAGGAAAAGATGATATAGCTATTTTAAAATTAAAACTTGAAAAACTAAAACGAGATAAAAATGCGAAGAATACATAAACTAACGCCTTTACCTCACTTTAATGGAGATAACTATAATAGAGATTGTTTTTTATGGAATGAAAAAAGTGGATATATTTCTTTTCATGGAAAATATAAAGATATTTTTGAACAAACAAGACTTCAAATATTAATTGATGAACAACATCAACAATGTGGATATACAGAAATCTATATAAATAATGAAAAAGAGTGTCATATAGACCATTATATTAAGCAAGAATATAATCAAAACTTAAGATTTAATTGGAATAATTATATTGTAGCAACAAAAGATAATAATTTTGGTGCGAATTATAAAGACAATACTTATAAAATAACAGAAGATGAATATGACTTAATCTTTAATCCTATTATTGATAATATAGAAAATCATTTTTATTATAATGAATTTGGAATGATTAGGGAAGATAGTGGTAAAGTTGAGAAAACAATTACGGTCTTTAATTTAAATAATAAGTATTTAAAAGAGAGACGAACGAAGATTATTAATTTAATTGAAATATATAAAAATGGTGGATTATCTTCTAATGATATACAAGATACTTTAGAGGAATATGGCTTTAAAAGTGTTGTAGAACAATATTGTAATGAGGAAGAATAATGCACACAAAAACCATAGATTTCTCTCGCTATTCCAGTATCAAAATCGGTCAACCCACAGAAGTTCTCATTATAGAGAAGGGTGACACTATACCCACAGATAGATACCTTATAGGAGGGGCAAATAATTTGCTCATTTCTCCTACTCCACCACCTCTTATGATGTTGGGTAAAGATTTTGCGACAATAGAGCTAAAGGGGGATATATTGACTATAGGTGCGTCAATGCCTACAGGGCGGATAGTCTCTTTTGCTCGCAAGAGTGATTTGGCAGGGTTTGAGTTTTTTGCGAAGCTTCCTGGGATGCTTGGGGGGATGTTGGCTATGAATGCTGGGGTGAAGTCTTATGAGATATTTAATATCTTGGAGAGTATAGAGATAGATGGCAAATGGATACCAAAAGAAGATATTGAGTATGGCTATCGTTTTGCTCATTTGGGTGGGATAGCTACAAGGGCTAGATTTAAAGTCAAAGAAGGCTTTAGTCAAGAACTCCTTGATGATTTAGTTGCGTTGCGTAGTAACCAACCAAAAGACCCTAGTGCAGGTTCAGCATTTAAAAACCCTGTAGGTGACGCGGCAGGACGGCTTATAGAGGCTGTAGGACTCAAAGGAGAACGCAAAGGAGATATGGCATGGAGTGAAATACATGCAAACTTTCTTGTAAACTTGGGGGATGGCTCTTTTAAAGATGCAAAATATCTTATAGAGTTAGCAAAAGAGCTGGTTTATCAAGAGTTTGGTATTAAGCTCCAAGAAGAGATAAAGATTTTATGAGTTTAACGCAAAATTAACAGTAGAGAGACGATAATGTCTTATCAAAAATAGAAGGAAAAATATGAAAAAATTGCTACTAGCACTTATTGCTATGGGTACTATGTTGACGATGGCTCAGGCTGAAATGAAATGTGAAGCAGGAAAATGTGGGGCATCTATGAAGGGTATGACAAAAAGTGATACAGAACCTAAAAAGATGATGAAACCTTTTCAAGCTGTTAAAAAAGGTGAAGCAATTTTACTTCAAGATGGCAAATCTAAAGCATTTTGTCCTCAGTGTGGTATGACACTGCAAATGTTCTACAAAACTAATCACTCTGCAACAGTAGATGGAAAAGTAAAACAGTACTGCTCTATCCATTGTGTTGTAGAAGATACTAAAAAAGGTTCTAAGCTTACTGATATTAAAGTTGTAGATGTAAATAGCTTAAAGTTTATTGATGTAACAAAAGCATTTTATGTTGTTGGTAGTAGTAAAAAAGGTACTATGTCTATGGTGAGTAAATATGCTTTTGCTTCACAAATAAATGCTGATACTTTTGCCAAAGAGAATGGTGGAAAAGTAGTTGACTATGCTAAAGCATATAAAACAGCAGAGGGTGATTTTGATAAAGATACTGCTATGGTTACAAATAAACAAAAAATGATGGCAAAAAAAGGTGAGATGGTTTATAACAAGATATGTCAAAAAACTGAAAAAAAGTTTGATACAGTTGCAGATGCAAAATCTTTTATCCTTACAAATAATCTTTGTAAAGGGATAGAAGGTAAAAAGCTACAGGCTGTTGGACTCTACCTTACAAATAGATAAATAGTGTTATTTTATACCTTGGATCAACAATTTTGGTCTAAGAATATCCATTGTGGCTTGAAGTGATACTAAATCATCTTTAAGCCTAAGTACCTTATCCATATCTTTAGCCTCTGTAACAATAAGTAACTCTTTATCTATCTCTATTTTCTCTTTTCGTAACTTATCGAAAACCTTTTGATTAGGATCAAGTAGTTTAATTGTACTTATTCCCCCATTTAACACCTTTATATTTAAGTGTCCTAAACTTATAAAAAAGCTATATACACCTAAAGCATTATAACCATGAAGATTATCATAGGCTATAATTAATTGATCATCTGTTATCCCTTTGTTCTGAATATAATCTTTAGCTTTACTAGGACAGGTAGAAAGTGGTCTACACTCTGTACCTAAATAGTGTAAGTCATAAGCGTACATCCCTATAGAGTTAAGGATATGCTGTCGATTATACTCAGTAGAACTATCTCCAGATATAAATACTACCTTTTTATTACCAATTAATCTAATAGCCTCTTTTGGATCTATTAACTTAATCTCTGCTCCAATAAGTAGTAAAGAGAATACTACATGTACTGCTATTATATTAACTATATTTTTCATATCTTTATTAAAACCTTCTATCTTAATATCTAAAATTTATTTTTTATTATCATAAATTATATCCTAAAAGATTTAAAATAGTACAAATTTCTCTAATCATCTCTTAACTTCTATTTTGCTACTATTTTCGTCTAAAAATAGAATAAAATTGGAATATAAATGATATTATTTAAAAATATACAATCAAGTGAAGATATTAAAGAAGTTTTACAATCAGCATTCTCAATAGAGTTATCTATTGATGGAGGATGGGGATATACTCAAGAACTTGCTACAATTATCCTAGAAGCAGATATGCCAATAGCACAACTTGAACATACTATAGCTTCTATGCGTACACATATAGAAATGAATATGACACTTCCCAAAGAAAATAGATATGCAGGTATAAATTTGGCTGAAATATATAGAGAAGAGCATACTCTAGATACTATAACTTTTCAAAAAGTCACTTATCAAATTAGTGCAATTCAAGAAGAGTTATATAAAATATTTATTGATGAATATAAAGATGGTTATGGGAAAAAGGAATTTGATATAGCAGATCATTTTGATAGAAAAAAAGAGGCTACAATAAAAAGAGAGATTAGTTATTGGTTCGATATAAGTAAAGTTTTATAGACTCCATCTTTTGTATGGAGTCTTAGAGAAACTATTTATAAGATTTTTTGAGTTCTTTTTCTATCTCATCAGGAGTAGATGCAATCTGCATAAAATCCTTCATACTTAAAAGAGGAAGAGATAAAGCTAAATAGAATTTAGGGTCTAACATATATGCTTTATTATCTGTAATCATTGATTGGTATGGGAGCAATTGTGCATTTTTATCTGCATTAATTTTATTTAAAAATTTATTATTTCGTGAACGCATCTCATGACCTACAAGAATAGAACCATTTGGAAGTTCAAGAGTATATGCAGGTTTTTTTGCTACTAATTTACTTCCTGTTGCTAACTCTATAGTATC
>JADGDQ010000042.1 GCA_016744805.1 Sulfurovaceae bacterium | reverse complement strand
GAATAGTATTTTCCTATAATTTCAGATTGATGAAAGTGACCTTCAATTATATAATCAACTTCTGGATAACAGCCAATAATTGCCTCTACTCTCTTTGGTAAATCAAGAAACTTATGACAAATATTTTTTTCAGATAGTCTCTTCATACGATAATTTATAATAAGTTTTTCAAATGGATTAAGAAGGATAATAAAGTATTTATTTCTAACTATTTTTGAATAAATATTATAAAATAATCCTGTAATATATTTATCCCCATGAGATAATCCAATATATTTATCTTGCAACATAAATATAACTGGTTGCACTTCTCTAGAATATACTTTTATATGAGGAAAAATAGTTCTTAATAAAAAATCATGATTTCCTTCAAAATAATGTATTTCTAATGTTTGAGATATTTTTTGTAAAAGTTTGATGGCTTTAATGGAAAAAGTTTGAATATATTGATTATATCCAAAGAGAAGATCAAAGTTATCACCCATCAAAAAGAGCTGTGGAGTCACAAGCTCTCCTAAATCAATCTTCTCTAAAAGTAGTAAAAATTCATCTCCATGATGAGGATAGTGAGAGTCAGCTATAAACAGAGCACCCTCTTTTATACTATTCATACTCTCACTCTTAAATAGCCTCTTCATCCTCTTCACCAGTTCTAATACGAATAGTCTTCTCTATAGAACTTACAAATATTTTACCATCACCAATTTTACCAGTTCTAGCGGCCAAAGAGATAGCTTCGACAGCTGCTTCAACATCTTTTTGCTCAAGTACTAAATCTAGCTTTACTTTAGGTATAAACTCTACAATATATTCAGCACCTCTATAGAGTTCTGAATGTCCTTGTTGTCTACCATATCCTTTGACTTCTGAGATAGTCATACCCACTACCCCTATATCTACTAATGCTTCTTTAACATCATCTAATTTATAGGGTTTAATAATTGCTTCGACTCTTTTCATATTTTATCTCCTTAGATAGTTCGTGTAAATTCTGGATATGCTTCCATACCACACTCAACAGCATCAAGCCCTTCAAGTTGTTCTTCATCATCTGCTCGTAATTGAATAAGCTTATTTATAATATAGATTGTAGCATAAGATACTGGAAATACAAAGAGTCCCACCACTATAATACCTTTAATTTGTGCCATTAGTGAATGATCTGAAAAAATTCCTACAGCAAGTGTCCCCCATATACCATTAACAAGGTGAACAGATAATGCTCCCACAGGATCATCAAGGTGGAGTTTATCAAAAATTGGAACAGCAAAGACAACAAGTGTTCCACCAATAGCACCAATAAGTATAGGAGTGTATATATTATATAAATCAGGTCCTGCGGTAACAGCAACTAATCCACCTAATGCACCATTGAGTATCATAGTAATATCAAACTTTTTATACCGAATATACATAAAGCCCCATGCAACTATTGCACCTGCAAGCCCTGCTGTATTAGTATTCATAATAGTCAATGCAACAGCATCTGCATTTTCTTTGCTTGATATTGCACCTACACTTCCCCCATTAAATCCAAACCATCCAATCCACAACAATAATGCACCAAGGGTAACAAGTGGTATATTAGAAGCTGGAATAACTCGAATTCTTCCATTTTTGTAGCGTCCTCGTCTTGCACCCATAATAAGAATAGCTGCGAGTAATGCCCATCCACCTGTGGAGTGAATAACTGTTGACCCAGCCAAATCATACATAGCAGATATATCAAGCATTGTCCCTTCAAGGAAATTTGCACCCCAAGTAATATTTACAACTGTAGGATAGATAAAAGCTCCTATTGCTACAGTAAATACACCTAAAGGGAGTATTCGTGATCGCTCACTTACACCACCACTCATAATATTAACTGTTTTTCCTACAAAGGCCATCTGAAACATAAAAAAAGCATATTTACTAATGCCATCTTGATGGTCCCAACTCCCAAAGGCATAAGTGTATCCGATAAGTAAAAAAGCCATTGAGGCAACTGCATAAATCATAACATTCACTGTCAAGACAGCTGATACATTCTTTGTTCGTACTAACCCTGCTTCTAACATTGCAAACCCTGGCACCATTAATATAATGAGGGTCATTGAAAAGATAGCAAAGAATGTATCAATAATATAGTTCATTTCCATGTGTATAACTTCTCCTACTGTTTTTATAGAAAACAGTATAACAAGTCTTTGTAGTAAAATAAGCAGATATAAGTGATTAAAAAATAGACACTATGAGAAATAATCTAAATAAGCAAGAAAATGGAGTGGTTAAAAATTAATCACTCTTCATCAACCTTCACTAATCTTTTATAAAATATATGCTTTTGATACAATATCTTTCACCTAATATTAACCCTATTTCAGTATAATTTACCCCATTTCTAGGTATTTTCGATTGTACGGAATATCTAGCTAAAACTAAACTAAAAGGTTGGTTATGAGAGATCTCTTTACCTCGTTTAAAGATAACTGTGGATTTGGACTATTGGCATCAATAGACAACAAACCATCACATAAAAATTTAGAAGATGCTATCAGATCGCTTTCGCGTATGATGCATAGAGGTGCGGTTGCAGCAGATGGTAAGACAGGGGATGGAAGTGGACTTCTCCTCTCTATTCCTAAAAGCTTTTTTTCAAAAGTAGCAAAAGAGGATGGAATCGTCCTTCCTGATCTTTATGCAGTAGCCATGGTTTTCAACCATAATAGTGATGACTTTGCTACTATCAAAGAGGTATGTGAAGCAAATGATCTTCGTGTTCTTTATAAGCGTGTAGTTCCTATAAATCTAGAAGCTCTAGGAGAACAAGCAATTGCCTGTCTCCCAACTATAACACAAGTCTTTGTAACACCAAATACATTAATGGGTACGCGTCGTTTTGATGCATTAGTTTATCTCTCAAGAAAAGAGATTGAACATAAACTCAAACAAGATTCTAATTTCTACATTGCCTCTTTCTCTACCTCTGTTGTTTCATACAAAGGTTTAGTAATGCCAACGCATATCAAAGAGTGCTATACAGATCTTGCAAGTGAAGATTTTAAAATCTCTTTTTGTCTCTTCCATCAAAGATTTTCAACAAACACCCTTCCCGAGTGGAAACTAGCACAACCATTTAGGATGATTGCACATAATGGTGAAATTAACTCTGTAGAAGCAAATAGATTTAATGTTGCTTCTAAAATTGTTGATACCAAAAGTGATGTATTTAGCCAAGAAGAACTTACGAGACTTTCGGATATTATTCAAGATGGTATGAGTGATTCAGCTAGTCTTGATAATTTCTTTGAATTTTTACGCGTTAATGGTGTTGATTTCTTTAAGGCTGCTCGTTCTATTTTGCCTGCACCATGGCAAAATGCTCCACACATGGATGCTAAACTTCGTGCTTTTTATGAATATACTAGTGCTTGTTTTGAACCATGGGATGGTCCTGCTGCTGTGAGCATGACTGATGGTCGTTATATTGGCTGTGTTCTTGATAGAAATGGTCTAAGACCAGCAAAATATATCATCACTACTGATAATCGTCTTTTGATTACTTCTGAATATGGAGTACTAGAGACTCCTGAAGATAAAATTGTAGAAAGAGGAAGATTACAATCTGGTGAAATGATGGGAATTGATCTTAAGTATGGAACTGTACTTAAAAATCAAGATATAAATAACTATCTCAAAGAAAAAGAGCCTTATGATAAATGGCTTAATGAAAATATGGTCTACCTCCAAGAGTTTATGAATGACCCTTTCTCTAGTATAGATACTCCTGATAAAAAAACAATGGAAGCAAAACAGAGATACTTTAACTTTACACTAGAAGTTTTAGAACAAGTTTTAGAGCCAATGGTAAAAGAGGGCAAAGAGGCAACAGCATCTATGGGTGATGATACACCACTTGCAGCATTCTCAACTTCACAAAGAAACTTTTCTGACTTCTTCAAACAAAAGTTTGCTCAAGTTACAAATCCTCCTATAGATCCTATTCGTGAAAAAGTTGTAATGAGCTTAAATACAGGATTTGGTGAAGTTCGTAATATTTTGGCTGATGATGCAGAACATGCAAAAAGACTCAAAACAGTATCACCAATCCTTTCATTAGAAAAACTCCAAATATTACAAGAGTTTGGTGATATAAAAGATCCTAAGTATGATGCTAGTTACAAATCAAAAGTTTATCCAACTACATTTAATACTAATCTAAAAGACTCTTTAGATGTACTGGTAACACACATTGCTACAGAAATTAAAAATGATGGTATTCGTACTATTATCCTAGATGATAGAGACTTAGATGCCAATACAAAAGTTATGCCAATGCTTATGGTTGTTGGTCGTCTTAATCAAGAATTACTAAAAGCTGGTGTTCGTCACCTAATAAGTATTATTGTTATAACTGGTGAGATGCATGACTCTCATATGGCAGGGTCTCTTATTGCCTTTGGTGCAGCAGGAATCTATCCATATATGTTCTATCAAACAGTTGCTATAATGGAAAGAAGAAAAAATGCTAATGTTAATCTTGCACCTATACTAAAAAAAGCAAGAAAATCTATTAATAGTGGTTTACTAAAAATTATGTCAAAAATGGGTATTGCCACTATATCAAGCTATCGTAACTCTAGTTTATTTGATGTCATTGGTTTAAGTGAAGAGATTACAAATGAGTGTTTCCCTGATGCATACTCTCTCCTTAAAGGATTAACATATAATGATATAGAAGAGAGAATTACTAAAGCTCATAATGAAGCCTATGATAAAAAAACTGAAAACAAGATATTCCCACTCAATATTGGTGGATATTACAAATATCTTGATGGTGCAGAGTTCCATGACTTCTCACCAGCTACAGTTCATGCTATTCATAAACTATCTCTTACAGGAAAAACTGAAGACTTTGATAGACTCAAAACATTAGTTGACAAAAGAGATAAAAAGTTTATTCGTGATTTCTTTGAACTCACTAGTAGCAAAACTCCTATATCCGTAGAAGAAGTAGAACCTCTCTCTGAAATATTTAAAAGATTTTCAACAGCAGCTATGAGTCTTGGATCTATCTCTCCTGAAGCACATGAGTGTCTTGCAGAAGCTATGAATACTCTAGGTGGTAAAAGTAACTCTGGTGAGGGTGGAGAAGACGCTGTTCGTTTTGATTCTATCAAAAACTCTAAAATCAAACAGGTAGCATCAGGTAGGTTTGGTGTAACACCTGCGTACCTCCGTTCTGCTGAAGAGTTACAAATCAAAGTAGCACAAGGTGCAAAACCAGGTGAAGGTGGTCAGCTTCCAGGACACAAAGTAAGTCCTCTTATTGCAAGGCTTAGACATACAATGCCAGGAGTAACACTTATATCTCCTCCACCTCACCATGATATTTATTCTATAGAAGACTTGGCACAACTTATTTTTGACCTCAAACAGATTAATCCTGAGGCAAGAATTGCAGTGAAGCTTGTATCAACTGCTGGTGTAGGTACTATTGCTGCGGGTGTAGCAAAAGCGTATGCTGATAAAATTATTATCTCTGGTGCTGATGGTGGTACAGGAGCAGCTCCTATTGGTTCTATTAAGTTTACTGGTAATCCATGGGAGTTAGGACTAATTGAAGCACATAATGCTCTTAAAGCTAATAACCTTAGAGGTCAAGTAGAGTTAGAAACTGATGGCGGTCTAAAAACTGGTTTGGATGTAGTTAAAGCCGCTATCTTGGGTGCAGAATCGTATGCCTTTGGTACTGGTGCATTAACAGTTATTGGATGTAAAATATTGCGTATTTGTCACTTGAACCGTTGTAGTGTAGGTATTGCAACACAAGAAGAAAAACTTAGAGAACATTATGAAGGTTCAGTAGAAAGAGTTATTAACTACTTTACACTGCTAGCAGAAGATGTAAGAAGCATTCTTGCAGAACTTGGATACAGCTCTATAGAAGAGATTGTTGGTAAAAACGAACTTCTTAAAGTCATTGATGATGAGTTTGCACAGAAATTCTCTTTTGATAAATTGCTCTATAATTTAGATGGTGTCAATACAAGACAGGTAGCATTCAATGAACCTTATGATCAAAATGAATTTGAAAAAGAGATTCTTAAAGAGTTAATGCCTGCTATTAAAAATCCTAATAATCCTCTTATAGTAGAAAAAAAGATAGATAACCTTAAGCGTAGTTTTGGTACTCGAATTTCGGGTGAAATTGCTAAGTATTATGGAGATAAAGGTTTACCTGATGGAACAATAGATATTAAACTTACTGGTACAGCAGGACAATCGTTAGGTGCATTCTTGATAAGTGGTGTAAGCTTACACCTTAATGGTGCAGGAAATGATTATATAGGAAAAGGTATGAGTGGTGGACGCATAGTTATCACTGCTAGGAAAAATGGAGAGAAGTTCTCATTAGGTGGAAATACTTGTTTGTATGGAGCAACTGGTGGAAAACTCTATATCAATGGTCAAGTAGGAGAGAGATTTGCTGTAAGAAACTCTGGTGCTATTGCCATTGTGGAAGGTACAGGAGACCACCCTTGTGAATATATGACTGGGGGAGCTGTTGTTATTCTTGGTAAAACTGGAGTAAACTTTGGTGCTGGTATGACAGGTGGTGTTGGTTTTATCTATGATACAGATCATGAGTTTGTTGAAAATATTAATCAAGAACTTGTTGAAGCACGCCGTGTAGATACAGAAGACACTGATATTGAACGATACTATCTCAAAAAATTGCTTAAAGACTATTTTTATGAAACAAAGAGTAAAAGAGCCAAAGAGATTTTAGATAACTTTAGAGTAGAGATACGAAACTTTTGGATCGTAAGACCCAAAGATATGAAAGGACCTCTTAAGATAGAGGAGGGAGAATAAGATGCTTAAGTTTTTTGATTTAGAGAGAATTGATGCGAAAAAGAGAGATGTTGTTGAGCGAACAAAAGATTATGGTGAAATCTATGAAATCTTTAAGCCAACTAAAGCAGGTGAACAATCTGATAGATGTATACAGTGTGGTGACCCTTATTGTCATAATGGTTGTCCACTCCATAACTTTATTCCACAATGGCTTAAAGCAACTGCAAATAAAGATTTAGAGTTTGCCTTTGATTTATCCAATGAATCTTCGCCTTTTCCTGAAGTAATGGGAAGAATTTGTCCTCATGATAGACTCTGTGAAGGCTCATGTACGCTCAATGATGGACATGGGGCTATTACTATTGGTTCAGTAGAAGCATTTATTAATGAAGAGGGTTTCAAAAATGGCTTAAAACCTAAGTTTGCTACAAAAAAAATAGGTAAAAAGGTAGCTATTATTGGTGCTGGACCTGCTGGATTATCTGCTGCAACATTCTTACTTCGAGAGGGTATTGATGTAGAGATATTTGACAAACAAAACCAAGCGGGGGGTCTTCTAAGTTATGGGATTCCTGGTTTTAAATTAGATAAATCAGTAATTCAAAGAAGAGTTTCACTACTCAAAGAGGCTGGTGCAATCTTTCATCAAAACTGTGAAGTTGGAAAAGATGTATCTTTTGAGTCTCTTAAAGATGATTTTGATGCGGTCTTTATTGGTGTAGGTGCAACAAAAGGACAAATTCCTAATATGGATGGTCAAGATGCGAAAAATGTCTATTTAGCTATGGAATTTTTGACCTCTATTCAGAAAAAACTATTTGATGAACCATGTAAGCTCACTATAGATGTTAAAGATAAAAAAGTTGTTGTAATTGGTGGTGGAGATACTGCTATGGACTGTGTTCGTACATCACTTAGAGAAAAAGCAACAAGCGTTAAGTGTCTCTATAGAAGAGATGCTACAAATATGCCAGGAAGTCGTAAAGAGTATATTAATGCAAAAGAAGAGGGTGTAGAGTTTGATTTTTATGTCTCTCCAAAAGGATTACTTCTTGATGAACAAGGCTGTGTAACAGGTGTTACTATGATTAAGACGCAACTAGGCGAGGCAGATGCTAGTGGTCGTCAAAGAGTAGAAGAGATTGCAGGAAGTGAGTATACTGTAGAGGCTGACAGAGTTATATTTGCTCTTGGATTTAAAACAGTAGAGTACCCTTTCTTGAAAGATAATAATATCGAACTTGACCAATGGAATGGTATTAAAGTAGATAATAACTATGAGACAAGCTGTAGTAATGTATATGCTGGTGGTGATTGTTATCGTGGTGCAGACTTAGTTGTAACTGCTGTTAAAGATGGACGCGACGCGGCTAAAGCAATAGTAGAGAAGCTTTTAGCCTAAATGACACATTTTTTGTCTGCCTGTATTCAAGCGAATGAAGAGATTTATCTTTCACTTGCACAGCCCTACCCAGAAAGTTTTTTTGAGCTTGGGGAAGTAGGTGCAGGTGGAGATAGGAGTAGTGGATTAGATTTACTTGCCGAATCTATTTTTGTAAAACATCTAGAAGAGTATGGTCAAATAGAATCGGAAGAGAGTGGAGTTATAGGTGAAGAGCGAGCTACAACTATCATCATAGACCCAATTGATGGGAGTAGTAATGCTCTTTCGTATTTTCCTTATTTTGGTACATCTGTTGCACGATTAAGAAATGGTATAGTAGATACAGCTATGGTATGTAATCTAGCTAGTGGTGATTATTTTATCAAAGACAATCACTCTAAAGTACAACAAGGCAAACTCTTTAGAGATAGGCTTGAAGATCCAATTATAGCTCCTGACTCTGCTATAGGTCTTTTTGAGAAATCTTATGAGCATCCTCGTCTTAGTAAAAAACTCAATGAAAATGGATTTAAATTCCGAACTCCTGGTGCAGTTGCTCTCTCTTTGGCTTATGCTCATAGTGTACAATTTTTACTCTTTATGGGGAAACATAGAAGTTATGATTTTGCAGCTGGTCTAGCACTTTGCGATGGACTTGAAGTGATAGTTGAAGCCGATTATGTTATAGTATCAAAAGATAAAAAAATAGCAAAGCGTATAAAAAAACTTATAAAAACAGCCTAAATAAAGGAGAGTAAATGAATTTTGGTAATCTGTTTGGTGGAATGAGAAAGCAAGTAACAGTAGAAGATGTGCCAAGCCACTGGACTAAATGCTCAAAGTGTAAAGCACTTATGTATTATAAAGAGGTCGAATCCAAAAAAAATGTTTGTCCTAAATGTGATCATCATTTCCGTATAGATGCAGATAAACGAATTGCTCTTTTGAGTGATGAAGGGACTTTTGAGGAGTTTGATGCATCATTAGCTCCTGTTGATCCACTAAAGTTTATAGATAAAAAAAGTTATAAAAAACGAATAGATGAGGGAAAAGCCAAAACAGGTCGTACCTCTTCTGTAGTAAGTGGTAGCTGTACAATTAAAGGAAATCCTGTAGAGTTAGTGGTATTTGATTTTGCTTTTATGGGTGGAAGCTTGGGTTCTGTAGAAGGAGAGAAAATAGTACGGGCAGTCAATCGTGCTATTAAAAAAGAGTGTGGTGTTATTATTGTCTCTGCTAGTGGTGGTGCAAGAATGCAAGAGAGTACTTACTCTTTATTACAAATGAGTAAAACATCTGCTGCACTCAATAGGCTCCATCATAAAGGCTTACCTTTTATTTCAATTCTTACTGACCCTACTATGGGTGGGGTTAGTGCCTCATTTGCAATGCTTGGAGATATAATCATAGCAGAACCTGGTGCATTAATAGGATTTGCTGGTCAAAGAGTTATCAAGCAAACTGTAGGTGTAGACTTACCTGAAGGTTTTCAAAGAGCAGAATTTTTATTAGACCATGGCTTGATTGATATGATTATAAAAAGAAGTGATATGTACCAAACAATCGGCGATCTTCTTACTTTATTCAAAAAAAAAGTAGAAATAACAACTCCAACAATGGAAGTATCTACGGACTAATAGATAAAGAGACTTTACATAAAAAAGGTCTCTCTCTTGTGGAGTTACTAGAGAAAATATCTCTCCTAAAAATTCCAATTCTTCAATATAGAAATAAATTTCAATCCCTACAAGAGAAAAAAGAAGACCTTACACTTATCCGCAAATATTACCATGGTAAACTTATTATCAATGACTCTATAGAACTTATTGAATATGCCGATGGTATACACTTAGGACAAGAAGATATAGCAACTATTGCACCTAAAAAAGAAGATGCTATCAAAATAATACGCCAAAAGATAGGTACTAAGATTTTGGGTATCTCTACACATAATAAAAAAGAGATAGAAGAAGCAAATACTCTAAATATAGATTATATAGGTCTAGGAGCATATCGTCAAACGGCTACAAAAGAAGATGCAAATGTAGGTGGAGAATCACTTATAAAAATAGCTAAAATCTCTAAACACCCTATAGGTATTATTGGTGGAGTAAGAATAGATGATATTTTTCCAGAATATATTACATACAAAGTTATTGGTAGTGGACTCTATGAGTAATTTTAGCTATGAAAAAAATTAAACAACTCGTAAAAAATATTACTCTTCTCTACATAGAAGATGACCCTTTTGTAAGGATTAGTATGTTTGAGATGCTAGAACTTATCTTCCAAAGTAGTAATATTACTATGGCAACAAATGGAAAAGAAGGCTTAGATCAATACAAAAAATATCATACACAAACAAATATATACTATGATATTATTCTTACAGATATAAATATGCCAAAACTCAATGGAGATGAAATGTCAAAAATAATTTTATCTCTCAACCCCAAACAAAATATAATTGCTATGACAGCGTATAATAAAATGGCATCCTTAGATAATCTACAATCTATGGGTGTCACAATTATTAAAAAACCTATAGTATTTGAAGAACTGATAGAAGCAATTACGACTAAGGTAAATAAAATAGATACAGATAAGAATATTCTTAATTTAAATTTATAAAAAAGTAGTATAATTGTCTAAAAATGATTAAGAGAGTAAAAATATGTCAAATACAATACCATTTTATAAACATCTTATTAGCGATAAACATAAACAATATATTGATGAAGTACTCACACTCCAAGGTAATTCAAAAGTAGAAAAACTAGAAGAGAGCTTTAGCCATTATATAGGCTCAAAATATGCACTCTCAACCAATAGTAGCACTTCAGCTCTTCATCTTGCAATGTGTGCATTAGATTTGAAGCGAGGAGACAAGATTATTTGTAGTATCAATAGTTTTCCAGATCTTCCTGAGGTTGTGCGTCATTTTGATGCAGAACCACTCTTTGTAGACTGTAAAGAAGATGATTATACTATGGACTTAGAAAAGCTTGAGAGTGTTATTATCAATAATAAAAGTAAAAAACTTCGTGCAGTTATTATAAACCATATTGCAGGAAGGATATGTGACTTAGATAAACTCTATGCCTTAGCACAGGAGCATCATATTAAGGTTATAGAAGATGCTAGTGATGCTATGGGTGCAGAGTATAAAGGTACAAAAATAGGTAATAGTGGAGCAGATATTACTACCTATAGCTTTTCACCTCATCTTCATAATAATATTATTCAAGGTGGTATGTTAGTAACCAATGATGATGAACTGTATACCCGTGCAAAACTATTTCGTACTCATGCAATTAGAGATGAAGAGGGTGCATCTTTTGATGAAGTAGAATACCTTTATAATGTTATTGATATTGGCTGGAAATATGATATGAGTGAACTTAGTGCCGCTGCATGTTTGGGGGAATTTGAAAACCTAGATGCTTCAATCAAGAGAAGAGAAGAGATAGCCAATCGTTATCTCAAACAACTCTCAAAAGTAAAGCATATCCAACTTCCTACAATAAAAGAGGGTGATATTTTTGGTCATTTTATTATAGAAGTAGATACAAATCGTGATGCTTTTGCAAGAGGTCTTAAAAAAGTAGGAGTAATGGTTGGACTCCACTATATACCTCTTCATTTTATGGACTACTATAAAAATAAATATGAACTTAAAGTTTTTGATTTTCCTAAAGCATTAGGCACATATCAAAAAGTAATGTCTCTACCAATTTATAATGGCTTAAGTGACCAAGAGGTTGATGCTGTCTGTAGTGCAATCAAAAAGGTAGCAAAAGTACATATTTAAGGAGGATACAATTAAGAATTTTTTTGAAGGGCTTTTTTTTGCTCCTAGCTTTTATCATTATCTGCTTTATCCAATACTACTGCCTTTGGCATTGATATATGGTTTAATTATGTTTTTAAGACGCTTATTTACAAAACGAGAAAAATTTGTTGTTCCTATTATTAGTGTGGGAAACCTTATTGTTGGAGGAAGTGGAAAAACTCCTTTTGTAATAGCACTTGCCTCTAGATATCCAAATGCTACAATTATCTCTCGTGGCTATGGTAGACAAAGTAAGGGGCTTATAGAAGTCTCTAGAGAGCAAAAAATAGTAGCAACAGTTCAAGAGAGTGGAGATGAAGCTATGCTTATGGCAAATTTACTTCCTAATAATATTATAGTTAGTGAAAATCGTAAAAAAGCTATTAATTATGCTATTAATTTGGGTGCTAGGTTAATTATATTGGATGATGGATTTAATCGTGCAAATATTGAAAAGTTTGAGATTATCTTAGAACCTAAATATATTCCTAATAGGCTACCTTTTCCTGCTGGACCATTTCGTGAATTTTCTTTTAGTGAAAAAGAGGCTGATATTGTTTTGCAGGAAGAAGAAGATTTTACAAGAGTTGTATCATTTTCTAATCTTAGAGAAAAAATGCTCCTTGTTACTGCCATTGCAAATCCACAAAGGCTCAATAAATATCTACCAAAAGGGGTTATAGCCAAAAAGATATTCCCAGACCACGCCTATTTTGATGAAAACACCATGGTAGACCTACTAAGAGACTCTGGTGCAGATACACTTCTCGTTACACAAAAAGATGCGGTAAAACTTACAAAATTTATGTTACCTCTGTCTATTATGCAACTAAAACTTCAAATTGATGAGTCTGTATTTGAGAGTATAGATAACTACATTAGTCACCACTAAGGAAATAAAAAAATATGAAAAGTAAAATAGAAGTAGTCCAAACCCTACTCGACGCACTCCCATTTATCAAAAAATTCTCTAATGAAAAGATTGTTATTAAATATGGTGGTTCTGCACAAACAAGTAGTGAACTTAAAGAGAAATTTGCACAAGATATAGTGCTTTTGCATACAGTTGGGATGAAGCCTATTATCGTCCATGGAGGAGGAGCAAGTATTACACAGCTCTTAAACGACTTGGGTGTAAAAACCACTTTTGTAGATGGTCAAAGAGTAACTACAAAAGAGGTAATGCGTATAGCAGAAATGGTACTAAGTGGAGAGATAAACAAAGAGATAGTTTCTCTTCTTAACAACCATAGTGGAAAAGCTATAGGTATATCAGGAAAAGATGCCAATTTTTTAGAAGCAGTACCAAAAGATTTTGAAAACTTTGGTTATACAGGAATTATAGAGAGTGTAAATACAGGTATAGTAGATAATATTATTGAAGATGGTTTTGTACCTGTAATTGCTCCTATTGCTTCTAGCAGTACAATAGGTCACCCTGGATTTAATATTAATGCAGACCTAGCAGCAAGTAAGATTGCTGTGGCTATGGGTGCAAGAAAAGTACTCTTTCTTACAGACACACAAGGGGTTTTAGATAAAGATATGCAACTTCTCTCAAATCTAAGCATAGAAAGAACACAAATGCTTAAAGTAGATAAGACAATCCAAGGAGGAATGGTACCAAAAGTAGATGCATGCATAGAGGCTCTTCGAGGTGGTGTCAAAAAAGCTCATATTATAGATGGGCGAGTAGAACACTCTTTGCTACTAGAGATACTCACAAGTCATGGTATAGGCACATGTATAGAGCTATAAAAGCTCTATAACCCAAGACTTTGCGTTATACTATCTGTGAATGTTTGATTATTAGTAAGAGCATAACGCAAACGGGTATCAATCTTAAGTATATTTAAAAACTCTAAAGGCAGTGACTCATTTGATGCTAAGCCTTCATTAATCTCAAAGATTTCTAACTCAAAAAGCTCTTCAAGAATCTCTAAAGGTGTTGTAGGATTTGAAGCTAAGGCAGATAATAATACTTGATTACTTTTATTTCCTTGATATATTTTCATAAGTATATCTGTAGGAGTTGATGAATTTGCCGATAATATAATATCATACTCTTTTTTATTTTTCTTATATAGAGTTTTAATCATACTATTATCAAGTGAAGTATTCCCTGCTAAGGATTTGAGTAAAAAGGGATTTTTTCTCTTGACCAAACGATGAAGAACATCTTCTTCAATCAAAATATTTTTTCCTAATGCACCATAAGAGGACTCCTCTATCTGTATAGCTTCAATTAGATTAAATCGTTGGGTATTAATTGGCTGATAAGTCAAAAGAACTTCTCTTACAGAACCTCTATTACTCAAAAGTTCTATAAAAAGTGTATGATCAATAGTTATATTCGATGCTAATGCTTCATCAATCTCTGTTTCATGGTAATTATTTGCAAATTTCTTTAATATTTCAAGAGGCGTAGATGGATTTGCAGAAAGATAAAATGGTATATTTTTATCACGAAAATTCAGAAGTTTACGAATAGTCTTTTGGTTGACATAAGAGCTACTTGCAATAGTCTCTCTTAATGTTACCCACTGCTTTCCTTTTTGAAGAAATCTATAATCAGGAAAATAAAGCAGAGCATATAAAAGATCTGAATTTTTTGTATCTCGTACAAGACGATTGAGTGTAAGATGAGAATAGAGCAAATCTTCTTCATTGGCTTTGAACTCTAAAAAACGACGCAGTGTTGCAATAACAACCCCTCTATCTTCATTATTATCACTATTATTACTATTATCCCAAATATACATAGGGATTAATTTCAAAAATAAAGAATCATTAATATAAGGGTTATGTAGTAATTGATAGAGCCTTTTTTGATCATTCTTAAGCTTAAGACTCATGAGAATATGAGAATCAACCAAAGATAAACTCATTATCTTCTCAAATTCACTCAACTTATATATAGGTATATCACGCACATACGCATCACATGATATAAGCTCTTCAACATGGCTAATACGATGATACTCAATAATAGCCACTACCTCATCTTCTAATCTTGTTACTACTTCTATATCACTTTTTTTTAAAAATGCTATATATTCTTCTCTTGTAAAAAGTTCTCCTTTGCCTAAAAGAACTACCTTTTTACCAGAATTTTTATATAGAAATTTATCTAAGGGTAACATTTCTTCTCCTAATATTTTTCTAATGGATTATAGTGAACTGTAGCACCTTGGGAGAAATTTGGTACATCATCATAAGTAAAGACCGTATAATATTTCTCTTTATCATAAGAGGCAAAGTTATCATAAGTATAGCTATCACTTCCACCATAAATTTTTACTCCATCAGTAAAATGTTGTGGTGGATGAAAGCTATTACGAACTACATAATACCCTGTAACTGATTCATCCTTAACTGTATCCCAGTTAAGTTTAATCATTCCACTCTCTTTACTAATATAGAAGTTTTCTGCTTTATGTGGTGCTGTTCGTCGTTTTTTAATATACTTTACTACAAGTTCCACATCACTATTCCAACTTGTAACACGACTCTTTACACCCTTAGATGATACTGCACGAATTACAAGTTTAAGTTTTTTTCCCTCTTGGTGCATTGTATCTAAAGCTAGTTTAGAAAGGGTATCAAAATTAAAATATTGATACTCTTTGCTATTAAGATCATCTTCAGAGACCTCATATCCTATATATTCTATCTTATCTCTATTTTTAATATCTTCATAGCTTCCTACATCATCAAGTTCAACTAACTCAATATAATACCGTACATCTTTCTTTTTCTTAAAGGTATTAATATTTTTGATTTTTAATGCACATTTGATAATAACTGTCTCTTGTGAACTAGGAAGTTCTGATAAATCAAAATCTAGGTATCCATAGATTCTATTCCCCTCTTTATCAAAACCACTCTGAAGGATATTTTCATCAACTTGATTTTTTGCTATAGTTGTCTGTGTGCAAGCAGGAAGTTTTATCTTATGTTCTGTAACTGTATACTTAACATCAAGAATAGGTCTATAATGTATTCCTCCTCCAAACTTACCATAGCCAATATCAAATTGCATCATCTGAGAATCTTCTCCATCAGGCAACTCTTTTGGTCCATCTATACGAAAATGAGCCTTTCCTGCTAGAATTTCTTCTTGAAGTAAAGCACATTCATGGCTAGAAAACTCCCAAAAATTCCATATTCCTTGAGTAAGATTATGTGATTTTATAGCTCTTCCTATAGTTCCCTTGGTCTTGGCGGTCTCTATAGCCTTAAAGTCTGTTACCTCATTAAAACTTCCACTCTTCATCAATGAAAGATTCCATTCACCAAATTTTTCTATCTTTGCACCTACACGGTTCATAGGATAGAGATAGACTCTTGCCTCTTTAATAATTGCATCAGTAGGAAGCGAATCAAAATCAAAACTTACAACTCCATTACAGATCCCTTTTGATTTATTAACCCCAACAAATAAAGAGTTCAAACCAAAGTGTGAACGGTTCTGTTCTTCAGTATATTGACCAACATATCCCGTACCACTTTTATTAGCAAAAATTAATTTAAAAAATTCATCATCTTCAAGAGCTGTTCTTACTTTGACAATAGGTGCATAGGGTGACTTGTAGCCTGATTTTTTATTAACTGCTCGAATGGTATAGTTATAGTTTGTAGAACTATTTAGATCAGTATCTTCAAAATAATTTCCACCAACTGTTGCAATAAGTGTACGACAGTTACATGCATCTTTATCTTCAATACTTCTAAAAACTTCAAAACAGATAACATCTCTCTCTTCATACTCCCATACAAGTGTTAAAGAAGTTGCTTCAACATGAGATATAGTAAATGAATTTACACGAGGTGGGGCTTTTTTGGAATAGTTAACAACTTCACTAAAAGCATATTTAAGTGCTGGTATATTCTCATTAACACTACTACTCATACTTTTCATATAATCAGGGATATTTTTGGTTCCAACTTCTACAACTGTAGAGATAATCCCTTTGGAATAATAATACTCTCTTCCACTTCCACTAATAAGGTGTGCTGGTGGCTTACCTCTGTGAATACCATATCTTCTTCCTGTAATTTTAGATATTTCATCATTCATATTTGCACAAAGAGCATTCATATCAGTACCATCTATCTCAGCTTCATGGTTGAATTTATGTGCAGGAAAAAACACATTCCCTTGTGAGTGATAATCAAATGCCATAGTAATATTATTATGCGTATCAACAAACTCTTTTATCGCCCTACTCTCTGCTTCACTAAAAGGTGCGTCCCCACCATAAATATTAGAACTCGTATTACTGCTTTTCGTCCATCCTATAGAGAAATTACGATTTAAATCTACACCTATTGTACCATCTGCATTTTTGCGTCTATTTTTTCGCCAAAATGAGAAATGTTTTCGTGAATACTCAAAACCATCAGGATTAAGACAAGGAACCATATAGAGTGTAGACTCATCAAGACTCTTTTGGAGTGAGGGGTCTATAAATTGATTATCTCCCACATATTCAATAAACTTAAGAGCAAGTTCATGACCTATCCACTCTCTAGCATGAACTGTCCCCGTAAAGAGCATAGCTGGTTTTTCATCAGCTTTTTGAACGCCTTGAGAAATTTTCACCAAGACAATATCTCTCTCTTCATAAGTAGTACCTATTTTGATAACTTCGATAAGATTTGGATGTTTTTTTTGCATAGCATGTAGAAAGTCTAGGCTCTCTTGGTATGACTGATATTGATTTTTCATTTTTACATATTCTTTATTAATTTAATTATTTTTATAGCAGAGGCATAAAGAGAGGTCATATATATGACCTCCTTTAGGATAAAGTAGTGATGTTATAATTTCTTTTTGAATTTATTCCACTCTTTAACAATAGAATCTAAGACATTCTCTTTTAGCCAAGAGATATCAAGAAGTTTTTTTGGCTCTTTTTCAAGTGCATGTACAAGCTCTACAGTATCAAATTGATTAAGTATCTTTTCAGATTTTTTCTTTCCAATACCTTTAACTGAAGTTAACACCTCTGTCATCTTCTCTTTATTAATTACAGGAACTATTTTCTCTGTAGGTGTACTCTCATCCGTATCATAGTTTGGATTTTTTTTGCTCTTTACTTTCATTATAGATTTTCCATAGTTATCTTGGAAGTTCCATTTTTCACTTGGCCACTCTTCATAATCTCTATCTTCTGTTAAAAGCATAGGATAAGAAGCATCTAAAGCAGTTAATGTAATATCACCATCACTTGTCTCTACTCTCTTTTTATCAAGGAAGTATGCACCATCAAAACTAGGAGTATATTTTCCAAAAGTAATATAACGAAGTGTTCTAAGTACAGAAGCATCCATCTTACCAAGCTCTTCCCAGTTGTATAAAGGAATATTTGGTTTAGAAAATCTACCATTACTAAATTTCCACATTAAATATTGACCAATCCAGTCTCTAATATATGGGAATGCTGCAAATGCTGTAGCACACTCTAGTATACGATATTTTCCATCTTGTCCAACAGCAACATCACAGGCCCAATACTCTGCATTTGCTGATTTAGAGACTTTAACAGCCAAATCCAAAAGCTCTTTAGGGACATCTTGATAGTCCATTGAACCACCTTGAGAAGTATTTGTTAACCACTCACCCTCAGGAGCTCTTCTCCAAAATGCACATACTGGCTTATGTCCAATAAGCATTACACGAACATCTGCTTCCATAGGTACAAAATTTTGCATATATACAGGATTATATTTTTTCTTAGCAATTAATGATTTTGCCTCTTGCGTAGAATCAACTTTATGTACAAAATATCCTCCATAATTAGATGGTCCATAGCTCTTTTTGATAATCTTTGGATACTTCGTCGTCTCCATAAATTTTTGAGCTTTTTTTGGATTATAAAAAATATAAGTTTTTGGAATAGGTATATCATACTTCCATGCAAATCGTGTTACATTCTCTTTTGATTTATTAGAAAACTGTGTATCAAGAGATGGAATAAACTGAACATTAGGCAGTTCTCTAGCAATTTCTCTAAATGTTTCATACGCAGTTGCAGGAATATTACCTATAAGAACATCAATCTTTTTTCGTTTTACCTCTTTTACAAATCTATCTTTATCATTTTTCCAATGATATGTAACAGTCTCTATTTTGTCTGGCCAACCTCTAAAGTTTGACTTATCAAAAAATCTTAATACAAAATCAAGATAAAGCATTCCTATTTTTGGAAGCTTTTCTTGTTTTATTTTTTTCTTTGCCATGTTCTTTCCTCTTTTATTTATTTTTGTAATGTTCTGCTGATTTTCTGTCTATCATATCAACAATCAAATTAATTTTCTTCTTATTAAAGTTTAGCCCCAGTTTTTCTTGTTCTGGAGTTGCAAAGGCAGGTATACCATTGACTTCAATAACCACATATTCCTCTTTCTCACGATCATAGATAATATCAACACCTGAAATATCTACACCACATACTTTAGATGCTTTTATTGCCAAATCTACAATCTCATCATTAGGCTCTCTTAAAAAGACAGAACCACCACTTGTAATGTTTGTTCTCCAGTCACTCCCACTTGCTTTTCGTCCATAACATCCTACAAATTGTCCATCTACAATATCTACTCTATAGTCAGTATTGTCATATTGAAGAAACTTCTCTACATAGAAAAATCGTAAATCCATCTGGTTAAGTAATGGAAGTAACATATCTAAAGTAGCTTCATTCTCTATCTTTGTAAGACCTATACCACCCCAACCATCTGTTGGTTTATACACCATCTTGTCCCATTTACGGATAATTGATCGAAGCTGTTCACTATCATCTCTATGACAAAGTTTAAAATCAGGTGTAGCAATACCATGATTTTGAAGTACAAAAGATGTTTGGAACTTATCTTCGGTCAAGGAAAAAGCCTCATAACTATTAATCATTGGCATAATACGATTGAGTGCTTGATATAAAAAGACTTGATACTGTGTCTGTTCACCAGCATTATAAGAGAAAAATAGATCTAAATCATTAATCCTCGTATCTCCATGGTAAATAGTACCATTTTTTGCAATAGCATGTCTTGGATTAATTCCAGGGAGTGTTTCGATACCCCTAGCCTTAAGTTTTTTGATGATTTTTTTCTCAATTTTATCACCACCACCATTCTGATAGAGCCACATACCCACTTTTCTTGACATTTTTAAGCCTTTGGAAGAATTCAAGCTGTATTTTACTCTATTTTACTAAAATATCTTCATATATTTTAGCAATAAGGATTATAAATGTCAAAGAAAAACTTTTCACAACTAAAAGAGATTATAGAAATTAACTCATGGACTAAAAATAAAGAGGGAGTCGATAAAAATGGTACTATATTTTCTAACTGGTTACAAGCGTTAGGATTTGAGAGTAACATTTATAAACGAGAAACTATAGGAGACCACCTCTATTGTACTTCTATGCATAAAGAAGGAAAAAAGTTACTTCTTTTAGGACATTTAGATACAGTTTTTCCACCTAATTCTTTTGAAAAATTTAAAGAAGACGATGAGTGGATTTATGGTCCAGGTGTATGTGATATGAAAGGTGGAAACTTTGTAGCTTTAGAGGCTCTTAGAGCTGTTTATCAAGATAAAGGAGCTATCCATAATATTGACTTCTTATTAGTAAGTGACGAAGAGACAGGAAGTGATGATAGTAAGCATCTCTCTATGGAATTAGCTTCTAAATATGACTACTGCATGGTCTTTGAAGCAGCAGGATCAAAAGATGAGGTGGTTACTGCACGCAAAGGGGTGGGAACTTTTTTTGTAGATATTACAGGCAAAGCTTCTCATGCGGGTAACCATTATAGTGAGGGAGCTGATGCAAACCTAGAAGCTTCTTATATGATACAATCACTTATAGCACTTACAGATTTAGAAAAAGGAACTACTGTTAATGTAGGTAAAATAGAAGGAGGTATTGGTGCTAATACTATCTCTCCTCATGCACATCTTACATTTGAACTAAGATATACTAATATAATAGAAAGAGATAGAGTCCTAAATGCCATAGATAGTATTGTTAGCACAGCAAAAGTAGTAGGAACTTCATCAACTTTAAGTGGAGGAATTCAAAGAGATGTAATGCAAGCATCTTTAGAACAAGCAGAGTTTGTAGAAAAAATAAATACTCTATGTAATGTTACTTTGCCTACAGAACAACGAGGTGGTGTTAGTGATGCTAACATAATATCTTCTAAGGGAGTTATTACTTTAGATGGCTGGGGACCTTATGGAGATGGAGACCATACCATAAATGAAAGAGCCTCAAAAGAGAGTTTTAACAAAAGAATAATATTAGTAACAGAAATATTTGGGTATCTTATGGAAAATAAAATTTAAAGGAATTATAAACCAATGAAAAAAATTTTACTTAGTATAGTTTTACTTTTCTCTATTGTAGTAGCAGATGAAACAGAAGATTTTCTCTCTACTCTTCCTAATCATACAAATAAAAAACTCCCTCCAACTATAGATAAAAATCAAATAAAAATAACAGTAAAACAAATAAAAGAAAAAGAAGCAATTAAAAAAGAAAAAGTTCAGATAGAAAAAAAAGTATCTAAAGACAATAGCATCGACTCGGTACTTGTTGTAAAATCTGAAAGTAGAATATATTTACTCTCTAATGGAAAAAGTATAAAAGATTATCGTATCTCTTTAGGAAAAAGCCCACAAGGACATAAAATCCAAGAGGGTGATCAAAAAACTCCAGAAGGAAATTATACATTAGATTATAAAAAGAAAAATAGTACTTTTCATAGAGCTATTCATGTCTCTTATCCTAATACTAAAGATAGAAACCATGCTAAAAAGCTAGGGGTAAGTCCTGGTGGGCTTATTATGATTCATGGGCAAACAGCAGGAGAGCTAGATTGGTTTTCCACATGGGCTATACGATTTTTTGACTGGACAGATGGATGTATAGCAGTTACAAATGATGAAATAGATGAAATTTATTCATTAGTAAAAATAGGCACTCCTATTGAAATTAGACCCTAAAAGAGAATAATATATGAAAGATCAACTTATTATCACCATTAGTGATATTCATGGCTCTACACAATATACTGTAAACGAAGTAATCAAAAAAATAATACTGTGGATTATTATGGGAATTTTTTTGATTATTATGGGTACATATATCTATATCTCTATGATTCAAAATAATGTTACACAGCTTCATAATAAAGTAAGTGAAATTGAACAAAAAAGCCAAGAGCTCACAAAACGAAATAGTGACTTAATTAATAATAACCAAATTCTTACAGATGAAATAACTGATAGAAGCCAAAAACTTGTCTCTATGGATGATAAGCTCAAAGAGATAGAAGAGATGGTAGGAGTAGGACCAGATATTAATTCTAGCTTTTTTGATCGTATCGATGATGCAAAATTACACCAAGCACAAAAGATAGAAGAGGCAAAAGTAACTGCTTTACAAGTTGCTTTTTTGGCAAAAGGTATTCCTAGTGGTCACTTTTTGGACTATAGAAGAGTCTCTAGTAAATTTGGTTATCGCATTCATCCTGTAACTAAAAGAAAAGATTTCCATGCAGGTCTTGACCTCTCTGCTAAGCATGGTACACCTATCTATGCACCTGCTGATGGAGTGGTGGAGTATGCAAAAAAGAAAGGTGCTTATGGTAACTTTTTACTTATAGCTCATAATTATGGATTTAAAACAGCTTATGGTCACCTCAGTAGATACGCTGTCAAGCATGGAGAGTATGTCTCTAAAGGTGACCTTATTGCCTATATAGGAAGTACAGGAAGAAGCACAGGACCACATCTTCATTTTGAGTTACGATACCTTAATAAATGGCTTGATCCCTATACTTTTATGAAATGGGATACAAAAGATGCTGATATTATTAGAAAAAAAGAGAAAAAAGTAAATTGGCAAGGAATTTTTGGACAAATTCAAAAATCTATAGATCTAGTTAAGTAATTTAATTAAATTTAGCTAAAATACTTATGAATGATAAAACTTATTAAAAAAAGAGGATCAAAATGGCATTTTTTGGTGGAAACAAAGATACAGAAACAACAACAGTAACAACTACTCCTACTTCAAAAAAGAAGAGTGGTAATAATATTAACTCAGCAACAATTATTACTACTGGTACAGAAGTACTAGGAACTATCAAAGGAAGTGACAGTGTTCATATTGATGGTGTAGTTAAGGGTGATGTTATTGTTAACAATATGGTTGTCATTGGTAAAAGTGGTTTAGTAGATGGAACTATTAGAGCCCAAAGAGTTATGATTAGTGGAACACTTGATGGTTCTATTATTTGTGATGATTTAGAAGTAATGCAAAGTGGTAAAGTTCGCAATGAAATTAATGCCTCTGTAATTATCTTAGATGGTGAGGTAGAAGGTGATATAGTTGCTGAAAGAAGTATTCATGTAACAAATAATGGCAAAGTAAAAGCTCAAAGAATTATGAGCCAAAAAGTAATGGTAGATGGTTCTATTCTAGGAGAAGTTGTAGCAACAGAACTTTTAGAAATTGGTCCAAAAGGGTATGTAGAGGGTAATATTACCGTCAAAAATATCAAAACCCATGAAGGTGGAAGAATTATAGGCTCTATGGCAACATATATGGAAGCTATTAAAGAGACTATCCAAGAACCTCAACAGCTCGAAGATAAAACAGAAATTGATGAAGATGCAAAAATTGATGAAAAAGATGTGCAAGAAGAAAAAGATGAGTTTAGTTTCGACAAACCTGCAAAATAATGGATATTATCTT
>JADGDQ010000001.1:43699-98700 GCA_016744805.1 Sulfurovaceae bacterium | reverse complement strand
GGCTATATATGGTAGTACACTTATTGTGATGTATGGGAGTTCTACACTCTACCATGCTATTACACATACCGAAGTCAAACGGCTTTTTCAAAAGTTTGATCATAGTGCTATCTATTTTCTTATTGCAGGAACTTATACACCTATTATTTTGGTAACTGTTGGTGGTGCTTGGGGTTGGAGTATTTTTGGTATAGAGTGGGGGATTGCTCTTGTAGGGATTGCTATGAAGTTCCTCTTCCCCAACCGTTTTGAGCTACTCTCACTTATAGCCTATCTTGTGATGGGATGGATGATAGTGATTGTCTTTGATACCTTTAAGAGCAATATAGACCCTGTAGGGTTTTGGCTTATAGTTGCAGGAGGTATCTCTTATACTGCTGGTATTGCTTTTTATGTCAAAGATAATATAAATTATTTTCACACTATATGGCATATCTTTGTTTTGGCTGGTTCTATACTGCACTTTTTTGCTGTGCTTTTATATGTTGTTTAAATCTTGGAAACTTCTTTAGTGAGAATACACTAGAGTAGTTCTTAAGAGTTTTTCTTTTGCATTAAAATCATCTGCTTTGCATCATTCTTTATAACTCTCATATTAAATATATCAGCTAATTTTTCTAAAGATTTTAATGAAAAAAAGATTACATGTGTAGGGTCTAGTCTATAATGCCAGTGCAGAAATCGCTCTCTATTATTTTGATAAAAGGCTGTTTGTATAGCTAGATAACCATTTGGTTGAAGATGTTCTATTAGCATTTTGAATATATCTTTTGGGTTATGAAGGTGTTCAAAAACCTCTACAGATACAATAAGGTCATACTTTTTATCTTTGTAGACCTCTTTTGGGTGATATATAGGGTCATAAAAGTCTGTACTTATCTGATTGTGTGTTAATATCTGTGCCAAAAGAGAACTCTCACCACAGCCAAAATCTAACGCATTTTTGGGAGTATCTACACAAGGAAGTACAAAATCAACAAATCGTTGAAAATAGGCTCTATACCCCTCACTCTCTGGGCTGTTATTATGTAAATCATATCTTTTTTTTTGTTCACTAAAGTCAGATAAATGCTCAGGAGATTTCATAATAAATCCACAAGAATAACATTCATAATAGAGTATCCCCTTTGCTGTATCTTCAAAACTATCACACTTTTTGGCACAAATAAGACATTTCACTAGTTCTCCTTCTGTTTTTTTGATGCTTAAGAATTATTTTAATGATAAAATCCAATCACTCATCTTTTCAAGTTCTTCTTTTGTAAGTGTTGTATAAGGAGGCATAGGTATCTTACTTTGTTGCCATTTGCCCTTGCTTCCATTTTTCATACTTTCTATTAGAATATTTTTATCTTTTATTGTATAGCGTTTGGCAATATTTTGAAAGGATGGGGCAATCTTATCTTTGTCTATTTCATGGCAATTTTTACAGCGTTTTTGTTCAAATAAGCGTTCTTGAATAGGAAGATTTTTAATACGATTTATTTCTGCCTGTTCTTTATAAAATCTCTTGGCATCATATTCATGGTAGAGATAATTACTTACAGCATTCAGTTCACCTTTTGTAATATTATTTTTTTGAGATGGCATTAATCCATATTGTTCTAAACTATCCTTATCACAGTAAGATTTTGATTTTGAAGGGTTCATCACATAATCATTTACAAATGAGACAAACTTTTCTTGATGCTGTGAGGGTACATTTACTTTAATAAAATCTTTAAGATGAAAAACCACCGCCATCATAGGAGGAGCTTTTTCATCAGCAGTACTATATGCAGGCATAGCAAGGTTATGACAGGTAGCACATTTGTTTTGAGTAAGAGCAATAACATCATAATGTTCTTTTGGTTCTTCTTTTTTGTCACAGCCTATAATAAAAATTAAAGCAGTAGCTAAAAATAATAAATTTTTCATATTCAATCCTCGTATAACTTAACTCTATTTCATATATTTTACAATGTTTTTGATAAATATCAATACTAACCTACTATATCAGGATTGAACTTAGCAAGTAGTTTTTTGGTTATTAAAATACAGGGTATTGCTAGTAGAATAAGAAAAATCAAATACCAAAAAGCGTTACTGTATGATAGAGCCATCACTTGTTCATTGAGTGCTTTTGATAACACTGCCATAGTTGTTTGTTCATTTAACGAATCAATAGACATTTTACTCATATACGCATCAAGCCAATTTGTGACCGTTGGAGAGTTTTCGACTATATTACTAGAAAGAATATTGTAGTTTTGCTCCTTGTCCTTTGTTAGTAATGCACCAAGCACTGCAATGCTAAGAGTCCCTCCTAGTTGTCTCGTGGTACTAAAAACACCAAGTCCATAAGATACTAAGTGTTTTGGCAATGCATTTATAGCTATGATGGTCAGAGCTAGAAAAAGAAATCCCATAGATGCCCCTCGAATTAACATAGGTGTCATTAAATCATCCATACCACTTTGGGAATTTGTAAGTGATAAGAGGTACATAGAAAAGGAGAAACCTGCAAGTCCAAATGGAATGGTGGTAAACGGTGATTTTGATAAAGTTTGAATGATAAAGGCTGTCAAAAACACTGATAGGAAAAACATAAAACCACTATATAAGTAGAGCATTCCACTCTGGGATAGTGTTAATCCCAACACTTTGATACTAAATGTAGTAAATACTGCTCCACTTCCAAACAGTGCCGCCCCAGCAACTAAAGAGACGACGACTCCAAAACTAAAAGAGTTTGTTTTGAAAATCTCTGTTTCAATTAAACTATCGCGTTTGAAAATTTGCCATAAGATAAAACTTATAAGAGATATAACAGAGAATATACTTAAAACAACTATATGGGGTTCATCAAACCAGTTGTATCTATTGCCTTGATACAAAACATAGAGCGTTGGAAAAATGAAAAGAGTAAAGAGTGCCAATCCAATAAAATCAAATCTTCTAACCCTTAGCTTTTGAAACTGACTCTCATCAACAAAAGAGAAGATAAACAGTGATAGTAAACCAAGAGGAATAGTTGCTAAATATATCATCTGCCATGTGTAACCATCTATCACTAAACCATTAAAACCTACGATAAATGTTGCAGGTGCTATCACTGCACCAATAGCAAAGAGAGCTTGAATAAAAGGCTGCTCTTTCTTTGAAAATTCATAAAATAGGAAAGTTTGGGCACTTATCAATACAACACCTCCACTAAACCCCTGCACTGTTCTGAAAATATATTGTAGATACAAATCTGAAGTCAATGTACTCAAAAAGCAACTGATAACCAAGAGCAAGATTGCGGTCTTCAACACCTTTGTGATTTCAAATCTTTCTAGTATGGAGGAGGTGGTCATAAAGGCTATAAGTTTAAAAGATACATAGAGGATATTGAGCCAGACAAACTCATCGTTGGTAGCAGATAAGTTCCCCTGCATATCAAACGCACCAAAACTCAATGCTCCTGAAGAGACAGAGTCCGTGAGTGCGGCAAATATGATCCCGACAATGATGAAGTATATAGAGTTATTTTTCATCTAGTTTGATACTAACTTCCGCAGATAAACCTGGCAATAGTTTTTGAGTTCTATTAGTATCTAAAAAAACTATCTTTACGGGTACTCTCTGTACAACCCTTACAAAGCTACCTGTCGCATTGTCAGGTGCGAGCATACTAAATGATGCCCCAGAACCAGGAGAAAAGCTATCAATCTTCCCTGAGAATGTCACATCTTTAAACCCATCTATCTTAATCTCTACTTCTTGGTTTAATTTTAAATCAGAGATTTGTGTCTCTTTAAAATTTGCAATCAACCATATATTTTTCAAATCCACAAGACTAAGCATATTTGCAGTGGCTTTTACATATTTTCCAACTTGAACTTGTCTACTTGCAACTACTCCATCAAACGGTGCAATAATCGTTGTCTCTTTTAAATTTATACTTGCTAAGTCTGCTTTTGCTTGGGCTTGTTTCATTTGAAATATTGTCATATTTTTATTGGCTACTAAAACTTTCAAGCTCTTTTTTGCTGCTTCTATTTTATTTTCATTGGCAATGGCATTAAAGTGAGATTTGTTCTTTGCATTTTCATACTCATCAAATTTTACTTTACTGGCTGTATTACTTTTATACAATACTTGAGCTCTTTTGAAATTTAACTTAGCTAGTTTCAAACTAGATAGCGTAGATTGATGATTGGCCTCTGCTTGTTTGATGATGCTCTCTTGCATAGAAATCTGCTCTTCTAAGATTTGTATTTTAGACTTTTGGATATCTACATTTGCCTTTTCTAGCTCTAATCTTAGTTTATAATCCTCATCATCTATTTTAAAAAGAATATCTCCTTTTTTTACCCGTTGATTGTCTTTTACATACACTTCATTTATATAGCCTGAGACTTTTGCTGCTATTGGTACTATATCGACCTTTGTATATACATTGTCTGTTTTTATTATCTTTTCACTATTTTTCATATAATTAAATAGTAATGAGAATGAGACTACTAATACAATAAATAAAATTGCAATTTTTTTTCTTTTCATTTAAATCCTTTTGTCTGTTTTGATTAGGCTACCCCAAGGCAATAAACATCTATGTTGCTGTTTACTCTCTTGGACTAGCTATGAGTACGGATAACAAGATGTTGCATAAACCAACACCTTGTCCATCACAAGGGCTATCAGTAACCCATATGATAATAAGCCCAAACGCGTTCGATATTCATCGGGAGCCATTCATTATAGTATCGCCAATCTTTATACTTAGGAAGTTTCACCGTTTTTCTGAGTGCATCAGGGCTATGCGTACCAGAATCCAAGGCTTTTTTGACTGCTGCCATCAAATCTTCTAGGTAGACTCGTTGATCTTTGACTACTGATGCAGGGTCGATTGCAGGTTCAGTTTCTGGCCCGTGTGCAGAGATAACATAGTCAAAATCCATCTGCTCTATCTCTTTGAGTGATCTAATCCATTCATCTGGCCAAAAATCAGGCATATCTCTAAATGCTACTCTTCGTGGGGTAACGATATCTACTATAAAGAGTATTTTCTCTTTTGGGAGTCGCATAACAGCCATACTATCACCATGATTTGGACCAAAGTAGCTGAGTTCCAATGTTCTGTTCCCTAGCGTTACAGTATAGTTGTTATCAAAAGTAACATCTGGCAATGGAGTCAGAGGAGCAGGATGATCAGCTAACTCTTTGACTATATTTTTGTGTCCTACAAATGTTGCACCCTCATCTTTGAAAATTTGTCCTCCTGAGATATGGTCATGATGGTTGTGGCTGTAGACAACATACTTGACAGGTTTATCTGTAATTTTTCGGATTTCAGTTCGTAGTAAGTTTGCAACTTTTGCATTCAAGGGGTCAGTAACAATAACACCCTCATCGGTGACAATGAAAATATTGCGGTAGACCCACCAGCGAAATACATAGACACCATCACCAATGCTCTTGACACTATGACCAAATGTTTTTCCTCCCATGGGTTCTTTCAATGGAAAGTCTGAGGCTGATGCCATTGGCGAAAATAGTAAGCCAATGATAAATATTAATGGTAAAAATAATCGTTTCATTTTTTATCCTTTATATAAAATGTTAAATATTGGACCTTAATGCTTTTGAGGCAGTAGTCGGTTGCTTTTTCTTACTAATTGGATTTACTCCTCCTTTTTTGTTAGATAAGGTCTCATCGCAGTATTTGTGTACTTTGTAACATTATAAACTGTTGTAGTATCTAATTCTTGCCCTATAGTGTGTAGGAGCGAACCATAAAACTGCCAAGCAAAAGAGATAGAATCTACAAGAAAGTCTATATCCTCTTCATCACTAATAGTAAGCTCTTCTCCTACTATAAGATTATTTAGTACTTGTCGTATGCGTCTACGGTGTGCGATATTATCTTTGATATATAGCTCTTCCAATTCTGCATCTCGTGCAAAAAGTGAAAGCATCTCTTTAAAGAAAAAGCGGTACTCCCAGCGTATTTTTATCACTAGCTTTTCATGTTTGCGTAAACTAGCGAGGTCTTTTGGGATTTTATCCGCAGTAGGTGTCGTCTCTTTGCGCATCTGTATATAAAGCAGACGCACTATCTCTTCACGGTTTTTATAATGATAGTGCAGATTACCAGGGCTAATATTCATAGCTTTTGCTATATGGTTGGTAGTAGAAGACTGTGTACCCTTTTCGTTGAAAAGTATACGAGCTGCTTCTAAAATATCTTCTTTTCTTGACATAATTTTTTCCTTATTGGCAAATTATAGTGTAATTACTCTAATAAGTCAATAGGGTTACTATCTCTTTCGATAGCCTTATATACGATGATTATGAGTATTATTAGAAATATATATTTCCAATATTAGAGTAATTGCTCTTACTAGTTTTAATGATAGACTCCAGTATTTTGATTTAATATAAAAAGCCAAAAAGCCACAGTGGTATTTTATTGCCAAATCCCACCTCTATCATATCAGATGCTATATAAGCATTTTTCATATCTTTGATTTGCTTGTAGCCCTTGCCTTTTCCTCCGACTTCAAAAGTATATCTTTTATCTACTACAAAATCACCTTTTTTAGATACCTGCGTCTCATACTCTGCATTTTGGAGAGATGAAGCAAAAAAACTCTCTCGCACAGTTCCTATATCTGATGATTGACAAAGAGCTTGAAATATATTGGGATTATCCAGATATATTTTTTCTGGTTTTTTGATGATTTCTTCACCTCTTGCATGAGATGATAGCATCCTCACTATTTTACCAGATGATAAAGCATTGAGATAAGTGTATAGTGTTTTTATATCTACTTCTACGGCGTGGCTTAGCGTAGTCATATTGGGCTTGTATGGCACAGTAGTGCATAACATCGTCAATATTTTTTTGATGTTTCTTAGTTTCTTTGGGTCGATATTATATATCTTCAGCAGGTCTATATCTATAGTTTTATTGATAGCCTCAGATAGTTTTATCTTTGAAGTCTCGATGTCTTCTAAATAAAATGGATAATAGCCATAATCAAGATAATCTTTGAAATATTTCAGAGGTTTTATCTGGGATAATAACTCTGAAGCATAAGTCGTATGATTTTTTGTAATCTCTTCAAGTGTTAACTTCTCAAACTTTTGCTCGGTCTCTATCTCCAAAAATTCTCTAAATGAGAGTGTAGGGAGATGATATTTGATAGCTCGTCTGCTCAGGTCTGCACCATCGAGATGCAGTGCTGATGAGCCTGAAAAGATGATATTTATCTCCAAGAAATCCCATATCGTTTTCAAATCATTTGCAAAATCACTCTGAGAGTGGATCTCATCAAAGACAAGCAGTTTACCACCAAAACTGGCAAACTCTTTTGCAATATCCAAGATAGTAGTAGAACTCATCAAAGGGTGGTCTACACTGATATACATCATCTCATTTGGAGATAAATTTTGTCTCTTCATAAATTGTAAAAGTAGTGTAGTCTTACCCACACCCTTTGCACCTACAACTCCAATGATTTTATTTTTTAAATTTATCCTGTTGAGTAGTTCTCGTTCATAAGAGGGTGTCTCCTTGGATAAGAAAAGCGATGAATAAACTTGCAATGATTCTAAAATAGACACTTTAATCCTTTATACTATGGGAACATATTACCAAATATATGCTTTATTATTGTATATCTATTTACATTTATAAATTAGACTACTCCCCAACCAAAACAAACATACCCCAAAAGAATGTGTGTTTGCCATAGATTAACTAAGAAATTTGAGCTAGAATTATGCAAAGGTATCTAGGTAACAACTACAATCATCTCCTACTTCTCTTGATCACAGCAAACACCGCTTCTTGTATTATTCCCAATAGTGTAGCAATCATATGTTCGGAGTACCCATCTTTGTAAGCTTGTACTATCATACTATTTCTCTCTTTTATCTACACCCTATTGATGATATGGTAGTAACCTGCTATCTCTATGCGTGGTTTTCTTGGCATCGGTTACCTTTTTTTATCTTTTGGGAAGTTTAGGGTAAGTTTTTTATGTTATCATTATCACCTGACTCCTATTGTGTAAGGTAGCGACTGACCCGTAATGTTGAGCCGTAACTCGGGTATATTTATGGTACTCAAAATGGTGCATCAACCTTTAGTTTATCCAGAGCCTATATTGATTATTGTTGTTTTACTACCATTAAATGTAGATTCCTCAAGAAATGTCAATCCCCCTGAGCCTAAATTTATTGTTTCTTTATTTACTTCAATTACACATTCTTGATCAATAAAACTGTTTTTACCTAATGTAATTTCTGCCTTAGAACTCTTAACTCTACCACTTTTTTTATAAAATTCAATCTCTATACCTTTGTGTATCATATTTAATTTTTCTATTTCAATTATATTAGGTTCAGAGGGTAAACTAGGTAAATGATTTGCAAGTGCTAAAACTTTTTCCTCATCTTCATTATAAATTACAACACTATTACCTTCAATTTTTATATCAAAAACTTTTGAAGACAAAACCATTTCATTATCATTTATCAAAAGAATTTGAGTGCCATTGTTATCTTTTAAGTTGAAATAAAGAGAATAATAAGGAGAGTCATCTATTGGTGCTTTAATAGATAAAACTTCTTCTCCTAATATTTTAATTATTGTCTTACAGTTCTGACTTTCTGTCCTTGCAATTTTAATAATAGGAGGTACTTTTGATATTGAAAATGGTCTTGAAGCTATACCCTGTTGCTTAGAAAATGGATTTTTCATCGCTTCCAGAATTTCGTATTTTGGTATTATTTTTCTTGTTACTGAATCATGACATCCTCCACATAAAAGAGTGATACCCTTTGGATCATGGGATTTAGCATCTTTATACTCAGGCTTGACATGTTCGTATTGAATAATTGGATTTCCACACAATACACATCCAAAACAATCTCGTTGGCGTACTTCTCTTTTAACTATATTTGGAATATCTCTTGACAGATTATATTTATTCAATTTTTTGTCTTTCATAATAATTTTTTCTCATTTTAGTTTATTATGACAATATGTGTCATAAATTAGGTAAAGCCATTAATTTACAATATTACCATCATTATCAATTATTTGGATAATAAACTCTTCTTTGAGATTTAAGTCCACAGTATCAGAAAGTCCAATACATATATTATTTAAAAATTCTAATAAGTATTCCGTTGTTGTAGATGATGAATCTAATTTGACTTCAATAATATTTGTATGGGTTGCAACTTTTTTTGCTCCATTTTGAAGACCTAATGGAGAGACTAAAATACCACCTGATGCACCAACATCTTGGATTGCCCAAGCTAGACTTGCAGTTATAGCTTGACTTATTGCTCTCTTTGTATGACGCTTGCAGCCTACAAATAACTCAAAAAAATGAATACAAAATCATCCATAGAAAAGGTATAAGAGTTATAGCTAAAACATTATACAATTAAGTTATTAAACTCTAGTAACGGGTCTGGTATTGAGCCTCAGGGTCAGGGTGTTTTTATTAACTATGGTCCCTTATTATTCTTGAAGATAGTGAATTTAAATCTTGAAATATTTTATCTTCTCTGATACCTATATCATCTAAACAGTTTTTTATTTCTTTTATTTTTGATGCTGAGATTATAAATTTTTTAATATGTGGTTTGTCTATCTTGGTAAAATAATTATCAATAGTGTTGTTTTTCCATCCATGTACAGTAAAACATCCTTCTTGTGCATAAATTCTTTTGTTTGTAAGTGGAGATTCAATAGCTATTGGATTTGGTAGAATCTTTTTTGATTTGTTTCTTCTTAAAGCTGTAGGTAAATATGATGACACTTCAATACCATCATCTTCATCAAAATATTTTGGTGTAAAAATTGTATCATTATCGTGAATATGCTTATTAAGTTGAAAAGGGTCAATGCACCATATAATATTATCTTCATTATTATTTAGATCTAGTGCAAAAAATAGAGCAACTAAAGGGGATTTAGTCCAATCTAATAATCTTGTAGGTAATCCATAGTGTTGCATAAGTGCATATTTTTGCCAAGGATCCTTAGGTATGTCATCATGTAGTGCTGGTGAGCTTTGAAGAAACTCTTCAATAATTGAATTCTCTCTTCTTTCTAACGGTTCTTTTTTGAGATGATTATATCTCCATTTTAAGCCTGGTAATAAGTTGTACTTTTCACTAGAAACACCTCGAAACCATAAGTCACCTGAAGGTATTTCCCATTTCGAATATAGTAAATTCACTTCATAAATAAAAGAAGATAGACTATCAATTTTTATTTCCATTTATAATCCTTTTAATCTAAGGTTTTTTATCTATCTAAAGATACAAAACTTATAATATCGTAAAAATCTTTAAAATTATAATAATAAATTTTTCTACAGAAGAAGCCTGACATCAATAAACTCAAAAAGATATTTGAACAGACAAAAGATATAAAAGAGCGAAATAAACAAATCCTCAAAGCTTATAAAAATGGATATTCTCAACATACTATTGCTAAAGTATTGGGTATCTCACAACCTGCTGTGAGTGCTGTGATTAGGAGAGCTAGGTAAAACTATGTGGAAAGGATATTGTGAATGTCATATAAAACCAAATTGGTTACTTATCTATAAATCAAAAATTGATACTATTAACTTTGCTAGAGTTGGCACACATCAGCAACTATTTAAAAAATATTAAGTTCCTTCTGGGCAAATTATAGTGTAATTACTCTAATAGGTAAATAGGCTTACTATCTCTTTCAATAGCCTTATATACGATGCTTATGACTATTATTAGAAATATATATTTCCAATATTAGAGTAATTACTCTTGACATTGCTTTCTGATTTGTATATAATCGGAAAAATGTCTGACAACTAAAAGTGTATAATACACTCAAGAATCAAAAAAGGAAAAATATGCATAATAAACTAGAGACCCTGATGGGGAGAGCGGGGGGGGTCATCCATGATAACCCTATCAAAGTTATACTAGTGGTTTTGTTACTCCTAGCATTTCCCATATCGCACCTACCACAGATCAAGATGGATACATCAACAGAGGGGTTTATGCATGATGATGACCCTGTATTAGTACAATATAATGCTTTTCGTGCAGAATTTGGACGAGATGAACGCATAGCAGTAGCTATCAAAAGTGATAATATATTTACTTTAGAGTTTTTAAATACTCTAAAAGCTCTTCATGAAGAGATAGAGACAAAAGTGCCTTATATAGAAGATGTTACCTCTTTGTATAATGTTCGTAACACTAGAGGAGATGGTGATTTACTTATTACGGATGATTTACTTGAACCTATGCCTACTACACAAGCAGAAGTAGAGAGTATCAAAAAAAGAGCCTTAGCTTCACATTTTTACAAAGACTTGATTTTGGGTAGTGATGGTAAGATGACTATGCTTATGATAGAGAGTGATGCATATTCTCATATTGGAGAAAAAAAGGTATCAGTAGAAGATGAGTTTGCTGATGGATTTGAAGAAGCTGAATCAAACACTAGTACTAAAGAGAAAAAGTTCCTAACAGATGGCGAAAATAAAGAGCTTCTTGGAGTACTTAATGAGATTGTTAAAAAGTATCAAAATCAAGGTTTAGAGATATTCGTTGCAGGTTCACCATCTGTAAATAATGCTCTTAAGACCCAAATGAGTGCCGATATGCAAAAATTTACACGCATGACCTTTTTGATTATATTAATATTTTTGTTTGTTATGTTTAGAAGAGTAAGTGCAGTCTTTTATCCTCTGCTTATTATCATCTTTTCACTGCTTACAACTATTGGTACAATGGCGTGGGCAGGAGTGGCGTTTAAGCTTCCTACGCAGATAGTGCCATCTCTGATTTTGGCTGTCTCGGTGGGGGCTACTGTGCATATTCTCTCTATCTTTTTTGATAGGTTCAACCAACACAAAAGTCGCAAAGATGCCATAATCTTTACCATGGAACACTCTGGACTTGCTATTGCTATGACCTCTATTACTACTGCTATTGGGGTGGGGTCGTTTGCAGGGAGTGAGGTAGCACCTATCTCTGATTTGGGTCGTTTTGCCTCATTAGGGGTAATGGTGTCGCTCTTTTTGACGCTCACTCTTCTGCCTGCACTCCTCTCTATTACCAAGCTCAAACCACACAAACAAGAGACACACCAAAATAGTAAACTAGATAATATGATGAAGCATTTAGCTGTGATTCCAGTGAGATACTATAAGCAGATATTGGTAGTAAGTGCTATCTTAGTCTCTATGGCTCTCTATTCAGCTTCCAAGATAGAACTCACGCACAATCCATTAGCTTGGTTCCAACCAGACAACTACAATAGAGTATCTACAGAGACTATAGATAAAGGTATGAATGGGAGTGTAACTATAGAGGTCACTATAGACACCAAACAGACCAATGGCTGGAATGACCCAGAGCGACTCGAAAAGCTCAATGCCCTCAGTGCCAAACTAGAGACTTATGTGGATAAACATACTCATATCGGTAAAGTAATCTCTCTAGCCACCATAGTCAAAGAGACCAATAGAGCCCTCCATAGCAATGATGAAAACCACTACACTATCCCCAAAGATGCCAACCTAGTCTCCCAAGAACTCCTGCTCTTTGAAAACTCAGGAAGTGACGACCTAGAAGATGTAGTAGATAGCCAATTTAGCAAAGCTAGAGTTACTATCAAGCTACCGTGGACAGGAGCGGTGAAGGCGTGGGATGTACGAGAGTATGTCCAAAACGAAGTCTCAGCTACATTCACCAAAGATGAAGTAATCACAACAGGGATGATTCCTCTGCTTATCAACACCTTTTCGCACTCTGTGAGTTCATCAGTAGATAGTTATCTTATTGCATTTTTAGGTATCTCTATTATGATGATGATTATATTAGGTTCTGTAAGAATAGGACTATTAAGTATGATACCAAATCTTACTCCTATTATATTAGGACTGCTTATTATGTACACTATGAATATCCCTCTTGATATGTTTACCCTGCTTATAGGCTCTATTGCAATTGGATTAGCCGTCGATGACACCATACACTTTATGCACAACTTCAAACGATACTACCTTGAAACTGGAGACAGTGCCAAAGCCATAGAGCAGACATTTTTCACCACAGGTAAGGCACTAGTTATCACAACTATAGTACTATCATTAGGTTTCTACTCCTATATGATGGGTGATATGATATCAGTACAAAACTTTGGACTCTTGACAGGTTCGGTTATCACTCTAGCTCTTATAGGTGATTTACTTCTTGCTCCTGCTTTGATGATAGTAGTGACCAAGTGGGGATGGGTGAAGTAGATAATAAAAATAGTTATACTTGGTAGGGTGGGAGCATCCAAACCAAACAAAAAGGAAAAAAATGAAAACAAAAAAACTACTATTAGGTCTAGCTCTAGGAGTTAGCCTATTGACAACGACACTGCTAGCAGATGATGCAAAAGCTAGAGCTATTATGGTAAAGGTGGATGCACGAGATGATGGGAAAACTATAGAGCAGGATATGCTTATGGTGCTTATAGACAAAAATGGTGGCAAGAGAACTAGGGATATTAAATCTTATAGTAAAGATTTTGGTGAGGATTCGTATAGAATAATGTTTTTTAAATCTCCTGCGGATGTGAAAAATACCTCATTTTTGACTTATGATTATGATAAATCTAGCAAAGATGATGACCAGTGGCTCTATCTCCCAGCTCTTAAAAAGGTCAAACGAATCCCTAGTGCAGACAAGAGTGGAAGCTTTATGGGGTCTGATTTTTCTTACTTTGATATGACTGATAGAGATTTGGAAAATTATGATTTTAAGCTTATCAAAGAGACCAAGGTACGAGGGCATGATGCGTGGATGATAGAGTCTACACCTCGCAACAAAAAGGTTATTAAAGAGTCAGGATATAGTAAAACTGTAGCTATTGTGCGAAAAGATAACCTCGTGGTAGTCAGAGCCATCAACTATATGACTAATGGCAAAAAAAAGTACCTAGACCTTACAAAGATACATAAGCAGTCAGGCATTTGGGTAGTCGATGAGATGAGTATGACAACCAAAAAGGGCAAAGCACTGCTCCATAAAACAGTACTGAAGTTCAAAAATATCAAAGTCAACAAAGCTCTTGGTGATGACCTCTTTACTACAAGACGACTCTCAAAAGGACTCTAGGTTATGAAAAGAATAGTTTTCTCTACACTACTGTGTGGAGTGTTGCTCTTAGCAGAGAGTGTTGATGAAGACTTGGCAGGATTTGATGATACTCCCATAGAAGCTACAAAAACTTTAACTACTGATGATGCATTCATGGATGGTTTTGAGGATAGCCCAATAGACCAAAATAGTAGCTCTGAACCCACAAAAACCCCTCTGATAGCAGGTCTTACAGGGGAGTTTACCCAACAACTCGCCTACTCTTGGGATGGTGATGCACCGCATGATGATATCAACTCCTTTAAGAGTTCTCTCTTTTTGGATTTTGAACATAAATTCGATAATGGTATCAAAGTAAAGATTAATGCCAAAGCCTACTATGACTCCATCTACTCACTCAAAGATAGAGAAGATTTCACAACTCAAGAGCTTGATGAACTCGAATCAGAGGTAGAGCTATTTGATGCATACATAGAAGGGAAAATCAGTGACAACTTTGACTACAAGATAGGTCGCCAAGTGGTCGTCTGGGGGCGGAGCGATACTATCCGTGTGACCGATATACTCAACCCACTAGACAACCGTCGCCCAGGAATAACAGATATAGAAGATTTGCGTCTGCCTGTAACGATGGCAAAGTTTGACTACTTTTGGGGGGATTGGCGTATCACTCCCATAGCGATACTAGAGCAGAGATTTAGCAAAACTCCTCCTTTTGGCTCTGCTATGAATCCCTCGCCTATAGAGAGACCTGATGATGAGAGCTACAGTGATGCCACTTATGCTCTAAGTGTGGGTGGGGAGTTTAGCGGATGGGATATTAATTTTTATACAGCTGAAGTCTATGATGATGCAGGATATTTAGACCTTAAGAGTAGTCCAATATTTAAACATGAAAAAACCAATATGTTTGGTTCTGCACTCAATATACTCACAGGCTCGTGGCTCTTTAAGAGTGAGTTAGCCTATTTTGATGGACTCCGCTATAGCACAACAGGAGACAAAGAGTTTAGCAGATATGATTTATTAGTAGGTGTAGAGTATAATGGTATAGCAGATACAATGATTAGCTACGATATTGTTACACGAAATATCCAAGACTATGATGGCAAACTCTTAGCTGAGTCTAATCCTCTGCAAAAGCATGAGTACCAACAGGCTCTACGAATCAGTTCTGACTTTTTTAATAATACCTTAACAGCTAATTACCTTATATCTCTCTATGGTGAGAAGCTCGATGAGGGTGGTTTCCAGAGATTATGGTTCAAATACGAGATAGCAGACGGTATCAATGCCAACTTTGGAGTAGTAGACTACATAGGTGGTTCTCTACTCTTTGATGCTATTGAAAATAATGATATGGTGTTTGTGGATGTCTCTTATAGTTTTTAGGGGCTAGGGGGAAATATGTTTCCTCCTATAGGTTCGATTTTATCGAATGCTATTTTGGAATGTAACTATGCTACAATATATAATGAAAACACAAAAGTCTGACCATCTAGTACCAGATGCAGAATTTCAAAAAGAGTCTGAAGAGCAGATTGAATTTGATCTGACAACTATACAAAAGCTTTATACACGCAATCTTGATCACTCTATAGAAAAACCACATAAAATTGGATTCAATGCCATCATGATAATAACAAAAGGCAAAGGGATTCATACTATAGATTTTGTTCCTTATAGTTATGTGCAGGGGACTGTGTTTTTTATAGCAAAAGATCAGATACATAACTTTACAATCAATCCTGATTCTGATGGGTATCTTTTGCCTTTTACAGACAATTTTTTGAACCGTCTTATTATGAGTGAGGATTTAAATATCCTATATGAGATGTTTGATTATATTTACTATCCAGCCAAGATGCAACTTTGTGATAGCTCTTATGATGATATTGTAAGACTTCTGCAAGTCATAGAAAAAGAGTTCACTATCAAGATTGATGAATTTAAAGAGCTAATACTTCGTCCTCTTCTTCAAGCTACGATTTTAAAATTGAGTAGAGAGAGGTTATCTCAAAAGTTACCATTGAAGCATAAAGACAAAGCTCTCTACTTGAAGTTTAAACAACTCTCCATAAAACATAACTATACCGTGCATGTCAATGATTATGCAAAGATGTTAGATATCTCTAGCAAAACACTTACGAATATGTTGAACAAATATATTGGTAAATCCACAAAGAAATATCTTGATGAACACCTTATCTTGCAAATTAAACGGCTCTTACTTGATGAAAACTTGACGATAGAAAATATATCAGACCAACTCTGTTTTGATGAACCTACAAATATGGTTAAATTTTTTAAACGATATGAGAATATAACACCTTCAAAATTTAAACAAATTCATAATTTTTAACAAAATTTCCGTTATTTACCATAAATTGTTTTTTTTCTACCTTTACTCTAAACACTCTTTTTTTATATAATTTGACATATAAAAATTAAAGGATAACAAATGAAAAGTAAATCAATTACACTCTCACTCCTAACAACGCTTCTAATTTCAGCAAATATGGCTTATGCACAAAATGATATAAAAAAAGAGGCAACAGTTTATCAAGTTGAAAAAAGACTAGATACTTATACACGCCCAATAACATTCACACCAACAAAAGCCGTAGCAGTAAATGGTGCTATTACAGAGAATATTATGACAACAACACAAAATATTTTAAATAAAGAAGCAATTTTTCTTAAAAAAGGAATTGTTAAACCTATTGGTGAAGATAACTTTAGTGCATGGGAAGCTACAAGTGACGAAGGTGGTAAAAATCATAATCAGACAGCACCTAATCCTCTAACCTATTATGCTGTTGGTTCATCTTCAAGTCTGTTGACGCAAGTTGAGAGAAGTATAAAAATATTAGGTTTAGATATTGAAGAAGTGAAAGTAGAATCAAAAATATTCTTTAGATGGTCTGATACTATGACAGATAAATGGTCTGGTTATACTGATAAAGTGGTTTCTAATATTCTTATCAAAAGTAATGAATCTCCAGAAAAAATAAAAGCATTAAAAGAGATGGCTATTAAGGCATGGGCTGTTGGAGAAGGTTTAGCAAATAAATCTACTATTGATGTGAATATTCTTATAAATACTGATAGATGGGCTGGACTACAACCTCATAATGGTAAAGTAGGCTCTCCTATCTCTAAAGATAATGGTCGTACCATTAGCAATGTAACGCCTGATTTAAAACTAGAAACCATAGAAATAGAAAAAGACACTTCTGTAGATATGCATAATTTCCCTAGTACTTTAGAATTTAGTGAAATTGCTATTGCCGAATCTGCAAATGATGCTACACGACCTTATATGCATAAAATAAGAGCTAAGTCACTCACAGAAAATTATGAAACTTGGGAGCTTTATTCTGATGACAGTCGTGGATATGAAGGCATAGACAAAGCACCAACTTCTCGTGATTACTTTACGCTAGGTACTTCATTTTGTTTGATGAGTCAACTAACTGCTACTAAAGGGTATTTTCATAAAAAAGGTATTAACATTAAGAACTATAGAGTTGAACATCAATTTAATTATCAACAAGATAACTTTATGACACCAGCAGTAAATGGTCATCTTGATGATGTAATTACAAGGGTTATTGTTACTAGTGATGCCAAAAAAGAGTCGTTAATAAAATATGCTAAACAAGCTCTTAGTATGTGTTTTGCAGGTGAAGGTATTCAAAATGAAACTGAGATGGAAACAACAGTTTACCTCAATGGTAAAGTCGTTAAGTAAGAAGGATTACAAATGATAAATCATAATTTTGAAAAAAGACTGACTAGTACAAAAATATTTAATTGGCAACTTCACAGCTGTGAAATCTGTAAAAAGTAGACTTGAGGAGCTACGGCATTTGGATTGATACTCTTTGTGCCTTATCTCGCAGTCAAAAAACTGTTTGGCTTTTTGCAACCAAGAAAAATATATAGTATACAAGGAATATACAATGTTTAGACAATTTATCTCATTGACTCTATTGGTCTCTTTGGTGGCTATGGAAACTTAAGAAGCGTTATGATTCCAAAATTACCATATAGAGTGTCTCAAATAGGACACTTTATTTTCCTTGCTTCTAATTTAAGTTTCTTATGATATTCTTTTTTAAATAAATTTTAGGAGACCATTTTTGGATTCACATCCCCCCTCGCGCCATCAACATATCTTTAACTTACCACGCTTTTTTAATAACTATCTTGACATTATATTAGGAATTGTTTTAGGACTTATTGCTTTTAGTTTTCATCATTTAGGAATGCCCTATCTTGCTACAACTGCGTCAGCTCTTGCTATTGGTGCTATCTCTATTACTGTTGCAGAGATTGCAGAAATATTAGCAGAACGGTTTGAAGAGCCGTATGCAAGTTTTGTACTTACATTTTCGGCAGTTGCTGTAGAGATTATTTTGTTATTTATGATTATATTAGAAGCAACTCATTCACCACAAGCACTAGAGACTGTTAAGGGAGGTATTATATCTGCTGTTATTGTAGATATGAATGTACTGTTAGGTATTGCTGTATTTATTGGTGGACTTAGCTACTCAGAACAAGAGCATAATGAAGATACATCAAGTACATACACAACAATCTTACTTGTTGCCTCTTCTGCACTGCTTGTTCCTAGTATTATTAACTATTCTGATATAGGTGAAGATAAGCTGTTTCAAGTATCTGTTATGATTTCTATTACTTTAATGATTTTTTATATTGCTATTTTTATTTTTCAGACTAAAACACACCAACATTTCTTTAAAACCTCTGCTAAAAGTAGATTTTTTCAGCTTAAAAAACATCAAGGAGAAGATGAAGAAGAGGATGATTATTATCTCTTTGATCGTTTAGGAAATATTAGCAATCTTGTTGTTATTTTTCTTTTGATATTTTTTATTGGGGTATTTGCAGAAATATTTGCCAAAGATGGTATGATAATAGCCAAAGATTTAGGAATGTCTACAGGATTAGCAGGTCTTATTATTGCTATCATTGCAGTTTCACCAGAGATACTAACAGCTATCAAAGCAGCCAAAAATGATCAAATGCAACGGGTTGTAAATATTGCTATGGGTGCTTCTACAGTCTCTATTTTACTTACTGTTCCTCTATTGATGGCTTTGGCATATATGAATGGTATTTATCTTACACTTGATTTTAATGCTTTTCAGATTGGTGCATTGATGCTGACTATCTTATTGGCATGGAAGACAACGGATGATGGAGAAACTAATTACTTTGAGGGTGTCTCTCATCTGATGTTTTTTGTCTGTTATGCTATTATTGCAATGATGTATCAATAAAAAAGGATAGCTATGAAACGACGAGATTTTATTACTACTACTGCTATAGGAGCTTCTTCTTTGGCACTTTTGGGGTGTCGTAGAGCTGAAGAAAACAAATCAGTTGCTATCAATAGAGGAAAAAAGGTTAAACTCAAACTAGCTACCTCTTGGCCTGCACATTTTCCAATTATGGGAACAGGTGTTGATACTTTTGCCAATCGTTGTAAACAATTAAGTGGTGGTTCTTTAGAGATTCAGGTATATCCTAAAAATATTTTAGTTCCTGCCTTACAAGTTTTTGATACTACTTCTGCAGCCCAAATAGATGCTTTTCATTCAGGAGTTTATTATTGGAAGGGCAAAAATTCTGCTTTTTCTATTTTTGGTGGAATGCCTTTGGGTCTTACAAGTGAAGAGATGATAACTTGGTTGAAGTTTGGTGGAGGCTATGATTTATGGCGTGAGTTGTATGGGAAGTTTAATCTCTATCCTATTATTGGTGGAACAACAGGTCCACAAATGGGTGGATGGTTCAAAAAAGAGATTCAAACACTTGCAGACCTCAAAGGACTGAAGATGCGTATTCCTGGTCTTGGTGGAGAAGTTATGCAACGACTAGGAGTCAACCCCGTATTACTTCCAGCAGGTGAAATATATACTTCCTTAGAAAGAGGTACTATAGATGCTACAGAGTGGGTTGGTCCGTATCTTGATAAGATGATGGGATTTGATAAAGCTGCTTCATATTATTATACTGGTTGGCATGAACCAGGGTCAATTTTGGAGATTACACTTAATAAAACTAGATGGGAAAAATTAAGTACCGAACATCAAGCCATTATTACTACAGCCTCCGAAGAGATGACAGGAAATATGCTCCAAGAGTTTAGATACAAAAATGCACAAGCACTTCAAGAGTTACCTAAAAGTGTTCAAATTAAATCATTTTCAAAAGAGATAATAAGAGCGGCTAAGGTAGCTTTGGATGAAGTACTCTATGATGAAAGTCAAAAAAATGATGATTTTAAACGCGTTTTACAAAGCTATCAAACATTTACTCAACTCAATAAAGCTTGGGATGATATATCTACTAAAAACTTCTTAGAGATACGAAGCTAAGTTTACATAAATGCCAATAAAGAGGCAGTAACAGCCACATTAAGTGATTCTACTCCTCTATTCATCTCTATTTTTATCTTTTCATCGCAAAGAGTTTCTACCTCTTTACTTACTCCTTCACTCTCGTTACCCAAAATAAATATGGATTTTTCTGTATATATTTGTTCTTTATAATCTTTTGTGGCATGTGAAGAGAGCGTATAGAGTGATGCTTGTTGCGATTGAAAATTTTGAAGTGTCTTTACAAGGCTATTACTTTTGATAATAGGCATACAAAAGAGTGTTCCTACACTTGCTTTAATTACAAGCGGAGAGATTTGTGCTGTGCCTTTGCTAGGAATAATAATAGCATCTATTGCTCCTGCAGCAGCAGAACGGATAATCATACCTAGATTTTGTGGATTTGTAACGCCATCAAGTGCTAAAATACGATACGAGTCATTATTTGCCAAAAACTCTTCTTCGTTGCTAAAGTGTTCCAAGACTATATCAAGGGCTACACCTTGGTCTTGTTTGGAGTTTTTGGATATTCGAGAGAGAGCTTTTTTGTCATGGTAGCGTATCTCTATCTCTCTTTTTGTAGCAATTTCTGTCATTTTATCAATAGCCGATGCTTTTTTATTGGAATCACTTAAGTGAAGTTTGTGGATGACTAGAGAGGTATCCTCTAGTGCTTCTATAACTGCATTGCGACCATAAATTGTGACTACCTTATCAAAAAAAGATTTTTTGGCAAGGTATTGAGCAGAGGAAGGAGTATCTTTTGTTTGCAACACTTTATTTATTCACCATTCCAAGCAATAGAGGCTTTGCCTTTTTCATCAAAATCCACAGCAGGTAGACCCATAATATTATAACCACTATCAACATAATGTATCTCACCCGTTACCCCAGAACTAAGGTCAGATAATAGATACATTCCTGAGTTTCCTACTTGGTCTATGGTTACATTTTGCTTCAGTGGAGAGTGATGTACATTCCATTTGAGCAAGAATGAAAAATCACCTATACCAGCAGCCGCAAGTGTTTTGATTGGTCCTGCTGATATTGCATTGACACGGATACCATCTTTTCCTAAATCTTCTGCTAAATATTTTACAGTCATCTCAAGAGCAGCTTTGGCTACACCCATAAGATTATAATTAGGAACATATTTTACCCCACCATAATAGCTAAGTGTTAGAATAGATGCATTTTTTGACAAAATAGGTTTCAGCTCTTTTGCTACTTCCACAAGAGAGAATACAGAAATCTCCATAGCAACATTAAAGGCACTTTTTGGTGTATCTACAAAGCGACCACTTAAGCCCTCTTTTGGAGCAAATGCAATAGAGTGAACAATAAAGTCTATCTCTCCCATATCTTCTTTAAGTGACTCTCTTAGGGCTACTATCTCTTCTGGTTTACTTACATCACAAGGATAGAGTCTTGTGCCACACTCTAACTCTTGGGCTATTGGAGCTAGCTTTTTTTCAAATCTTTCACTCAAAAATGTAATTGCCATTTGCGCACCTTGTTCTTGACAAGCTTTAGCTATACCATACGCAATAGATTTTTTATTTGCGATGCCAAGTATGACACCTTTTTTGCCTTTCATTACCATTGTTCTACTCTCCTGATTAAAATATAAACAGTATTTTACCATATTCACACCCTATCTTAACATTCTTTGTGGCAAAATCTAACATAAAATTTATATTTGTATTTAGCAAAGGAACACCATGTCAATTACTCTGCGATCACCATTAGATATGCATCTTCATTTACGAGATGCTCAGATGCTTACTATAGTTGCCCCTCTTTCTGCTTCTAGCTTTTCAGGAGCTATTATTATGCCAAACCTTATACCACCTGTATCTAGCAAAGAAGATGTTCTCGCATATAAAAAAAGAATTATGGATAGTATAGGTGACAGCTCTTTTACTCCCTATATGACACTTTTTTTTAAGCCTACTTATACTCGTGATTTTTTAGAGAGTGTGCAAGATGAGATTACAGCTATCAAACTTTATCCAGCAGGAATTACTACAAACTCCGAAGGTGGAGTGAGTGGATTTGAGATTGATGATTTGCGAGAGACTCTTGATGCTATGAGTGATTTGGGTATTCCTTTGTGTATTCATGGAGAAACAGGTGGCTTTGTAATGGATAGAGAGGCAGAGTTTGTGCCTATTTATGAAAAATTAGCAACAAACTTTCCTAAACTAAAGATTATTATGGAGCATATTACTACTTCAGCAAGTGTAGATGCTTTGGATAAATTTGATAATCTCTATGCCACTATAACCTTGCATCATCTTATTATTACCCTTGATGATGTAGCAGGAGGTATGTTGCAACCACACTTATTTTGTAAACCTATTGCAAAAAGACCAGAAGATAGAGAGGCCCTGTTACGCGTTGCACTCTCTGCTCATCCTAGAGTAATGTTTGGGAGTGACTCTGCACCGCATCCAAAAGAGTCCAAAGAAGCCCCTGGTTGTGCTGCAGGAGTCTTTACCGCTCCTATTGCTTTGCAACGATTAGCACAACTCTTTGAAGAGAACAATACTTCATTTGATAATCTCCAAAAATTTGTATCTGATAATGCTCAGGAGATTTATGGGATTACACCAATAGAGAAAACAGTAACACTTTCAAAAAAAGAGTTTACTGTTCCTGATAATTATGATGGAGTTGTGCCAATGTCTGCTGGAGAAAAAATCTCTTATACTATCGATAGTATTTCGTAAGGAGTTTATATGCCTGATAAAAAGATTCAAGAGTTTGAACGAGGTCATGAAAATTTTCGCTCTGTAAAGTTTAAACAAAACGAGAGTCGTTTTAAGGAACTCTCTGAAAATGGGCAAGACCCTAAGGCTCTTTTTATAGGTTGTAGCGACTCTAGAGTAATGCCTGCTATGATTACGGGGAGTCAAGCGGGAGACCTTTTTATTATTCGTAATATTGGAAATTTTGTAGCTCCTTATCAGCCAGATGCAAATTATCATGCAACTGCTTCTGCTATAGAGTATGCAGTTTCTGTATTGGGTCTTACAGATATTATTGTTTGTGGTCATTCTCATTGTGGAGCTATCGCAGCACTCTATAAAGATATTCCAAAAACAGATGAAAATATTCATACTATCAAATGGTTAGAACTAGGAGAAGGTCCCAAGAGAGTAGCTATGATGAGTGAACATAAAAATAATAAAGAGGCACTTTTGAGATATACAGAAAAAGTATCTGTTATATTTCAACTAGAGAATCTTCTGACCTATCCTGCTGTTAAAAGACGAGTAGATAAAGGTGAGGTTTTTTTGCATGGTTGGTATTATGATATGAAAAGTGGTATGATTGAGTGTTATGATGATGAAAATTATGAGTTTAAACCTCTAGCACAAGAGACAAATAAGGATTAAAGATGATAGCCAATGGTATAGAAGAACTCGTAGGAAATACCCCTCTAGTAAAACTAAAAAAGCTCTCAGAATTAAGTGGAGCAACTATTCTTGCTAAATGTGAATTTATGAATCCTACAAGTTCAGTAAAAGATCGTATCGCTTTAAATATGATAGAAGAAGCTATTATTGATGGAAGTATTGCTAAGGATACTACTATTATTGAACCAACAAGTGGAAATACAGGTGTAGGGTTAGCAGCTATTTGTGCCTCTAAGGGGCTTAGTTTAATTTTGACTATGCCAGAATCTATGAGCATAGAAAGACGCAAGCTTTTAACACATTTGGGAGCAGAGCTTGTATTGACTCCTGCTAATAAAGGGATGAATGGGGCTATTGCCGAGGCAAATAGATTGCAAGCAACCCTAGAAAATGCTATCGTTCTCCAACAGTTTCAAAACCCTAATAATCCAGATGTACACCGTAAAACAACAGCCCTAGAGATTCTTAAAGATACAGAAAATAGTGTGGATATTTTTGTAGCTTCAGTAGGAACAGGAGGGACTCTTACAGGGACAAGCGAAATACTCAAAGAGCATATTCCATCTTTGCAAGCTATAGCTGTAGAGCCACAAGACTCTCCAGTACTTAGTGGAGGCTCTCCCTCACCACACCAGATCCAAGGAATTGGAGCAGGGTTTGTACCTGATATTCTAAATACTGCTATTTATGATGAGGTTGTTACTGTGAGCAATGATGAAGCCTTTGCAATGGCATCAAAAATTGCCAAAGAAGAGGGATTATTAGTGGGTATCTCCTCAGGGGCTAATCTGCAAGCAACTTATACTATAGCATCTAGAGAAGAAAACAAAGGCAAAGTAATAGTAACTATACTTTGTGATACAGCAGAGAGATACCTCTCTACAAGGCTTTTTGATTAGTGTTATTAGAGACTATTTGTATCAAAGATAGCAAAGCTCTTCATCTTTATTATCATAATCAACGATTTAATAAAGCAAGAAAAGAGCTTTTTGGTATAGAAAGTTTTTTTGATTTAGCAACAGTACTTTCCCCACCATCTATAGGAATATATCGCTGTCGTATTCTTTATGATTATTCTATACAACAAATAGAGTATATCCCTTATCAACCCAAAAATATTCAGACAATTACACTTATTGAGAGTACGCTAGAGTATAAGTATAAATATGCAAATAGATCAAAACTTGATAGCTTAAAAAAAAGTGCTCCTCAGAGTGATGATATTTTGATTATTAAAAACTCTCTTATCACTGATACTTCCATTGCAAATATTGCATTTTTAGAAAATAATCGCTGGATAACACCTAAAACACCTCTTTTGGCAGGTACAACACGCCAAAGACTTATTGAAAATGGTTTTTTGAGTGAAAAAAATATTCAAGTAGATAAAATTCATCTCTTTGATGGTGTAGCTCTAATGAATGCTATGGTAGGATTTAAGATTATAACTCCAATTTGGATGAAAGCAGAGGTTAATTATGGATGATAGTATATTTCAGTCAGCAGAATATCAGCAGATAGCTATAAGTACAATCGAGCAGACGATTCGCTTTTTATTTGATAAAGACCAAGAATTTTCGCTTGCATGTGAGACAGAATATCTTACTTTCAATCCTGAATTACCTTTACATATCAAAGAAACTTTTGGGGAAACAGTACTTTTTATTCTCTCAGGATATACTTATGAGACGGCACAGCTAGAGGATGACTCTTTTCGTTTTGAAGCAGGATTTGGTGAAGAGAGCTTTGGCTCAGTTGTTACGCTCCCTTTATTGGCTATTAAACAAATTTTTGTAGAAGAGTATCCAGTTGTAATTAATATGTCTAGCCCACAAGAGAGTATAAAAGAGGTTGCTGAAGAAGAAGAGTTTGATGCAAGTATTTCAATGAGTGCATTGCTAAACAATCCAGAAAATCAAAAATTTTTAAAGAAAAAATAGAATTTTTAGACTCCGTATCAAATACGGAATCTATATTTTAGCAGTTACCACCCAAGATAAAATCAACAACTTTATCTACAAAAGCATTGTGCTTATTCTCTTTTGAGTAGACAATATAAAACTTTCGTGCCATTTTTATTCCTCTAAGGCGTGCTTCAAATAGCTCTCCATTTTGTACTTCATCAGCTATGGCATGTTTAGAGATAATAGAAACCACAGGATTACTCTCATCTTTTTTACTTCGTTTAATAGTCTGAAGTACAGCAGTTGTATTACTTACTTCACTTAATACATTAAAACTTTTACACGATACGCCTAAATCTTCAAATACTTCTGAAACAATTCGCTTAGTATGGCTATTTTCTTCACGACAAATCCATCTAAAATCATAGAGTTCTTCTGTTTTAAGTGTTTTTGGGATAGGTGTATTACTAAATACTACTAACTCATCTTCTAGCCACTCTCTATAAATCATCTCGTTATCTATAATTGGTGATTCAATAAGCCCAACATCAAGTTTACGGTCTTTAAGTTGGTCAATAATAATTTGACTCTCTTGGATAGTTAGATTAATATCATTATTAATTGCTTGACCAATTGTATTGAGGCATTCTCCTGGAATTACATAGTTTCCAATAGTAAACGATGCACCCAAACGGAAAGTAATCTCTTTGTTGATAATTTTTAAAATATCATGTTCGGCTATATGTATATGCTTTTCTAGTGCTGAAGCAACCTTGTATAGCTCTTCACCCTCTGTGGTTAGTTTGATACCATTTTTTTTTCGTTCAATAATCTTTGCAGCTAAATATTTCTCTATAAATTTGATCTGCTGTGTTACTGCGGGCTGTGAAATTCCCAACTTTGCAGAGGCTTTAGAGAAACTTCTCTCTCTTGCAACAGTTAAAAATGTTTCTAATTTAACAAAATCTTTTAACATAAGTCATTCCTTTATCTTAAATACTTATAAGTATATATTAAATATATTATAGCTTATGTAAACTTAAACTAATTGATAACTTTAGCTTAATTAAGTTTTTCTAATACTTGGCTCAATTTATCTATATGCTCCCTTTAACCCTATCCACGCTATAATTTATCTATAAGTAAGAAAAAGAGAAATAATTATGAAAACAATTTTAAATGAATTAAACTTTGACCAAAAAAAAGCAGCTATCCATATAGATGGACCTCTATTAATCCTTGCAGGAGCGGGCAGTGGCAAGACAAAAACACTTGTGACACGCTTAGCATATCTTATCAGTGAAGTTGGTATAGACCCTAGAAGTATACTTACTTTAACATTTACAAATAAAGCAGCTATGCAGATGCGAGAGAGAGCCTTGGACCTTATATCAAAAGATAGTTCGTCCCTACCACTTTTGTGTACTTTTCATAAATTTGGTCTTCTTTTTTTAAAGTTTCATATCCATCAACTTGGCAGAAATAACAATTTTGTGATTATTGATAGTGATGATAAGAAACGCCTTTTGCGTTCTCTTGCCAAAGAGCTTAAGGTTGATTTGAATATCTCCTTTATTGCGAGTGAAATATCCAAGTATAAAAATTCACTTCTTAGCCCTGAAGTAGCTTTAGAAAAAGCAGAACTCAAAGATTACCAAAAAGTTGCCAAAGTCTATGTGGCATATCAAGATAATATTATAGAAAATAATTTAGTTGATTTTGATGACCTTTTAATGCTCACCTATCAAATATTAGATCAAAATAAAGAATTAAGAGAAGAAATAAGTAATCGTTATAAATATATAATGGTAGATGAGTATCAAGATACAAATGAGCTTCAATTTAAACTACTTGAACACCTAACTTCTGCACACGGAAATCTTTGTGTTGTGGGTGATGATGACCAGAGTATTTATGGTTGGCGTGGTGCGAATATTCGTAATATTTTAGAATTTTCAGATAATTTTGATGGTGCAGAAACTATCAAATTAGAGACTAATTATCGCTCTACACAACCTATATTAGAAGCAGCCAATAGACTTATAGAACATAATAGTAATAGATTAGGAAAAAACCTTATAAGTCAAAAAGGTGAAGGACCAAGTGTAAAACTCCATCACTCTTTGGATGAAGTCCATGAATCCAAAACAATAGCACAAGAGATTAAAGAGTTATTACTATCAGGTGTCCATCCTGATAATATTGCAGTACTCTATCGTATTAATGCACTCTCTCGCTCGTTAGAAGAGGGCTTTACCAAAGAGGGCTTAGGGTTTAAGCTTATTGGTGGTATGCGTTTTTATGAGAGAGCCGAGGTAAAAGATGTTATCTCTTTTTTACGAGTTTTTGCTAACCCTTATGATGATTTTTCATTTATTCGTATTATTAATAAACCAAAAAGAGGGATAGGAAAAGCCTCTATAGAGAAGTTGCAAAAGTTTGCATTTGAGCAAAATTCATCTTTTTATGGAACTCTTGATATGGCAACACAAAGCCAGTTACAAGAGATTGTTGGCAAAAAAGTATCTTTGGCTATCAAAAAGCTTATAGGAGATATTAAGTTTCTTCAAGAAAAAAGTAAAAATTCTCTTTTAGAATTTATAACACTCTTTGAGGAGACAATCGGTCTTAAAAATCATTATGCCCCTATGGTAGATGGACATGACCGTATTTTGAATATTGATGAGTTTTATGGATACTTTAGAGACTCTGTAGAAAAGACTCCCTCTCTTACTCTTGATGAGTTTCTTAATGATATAGCCCTAAGTAGCGAACAAGATCAGGTAGAGGGTGATATTATTACTATTATGAGTGTACACGCAGCCAAAGGCTTGGAGTTTGAACACCTCTTTGTCATTGGATTAGAGGAGGAGTTTTTCCCACTTCTTGGAGATGGGTGCAATATGGAAGAGGAGCGTCGTTTGGGCTATGTGGCTATCACAAGAGCCAAAAAGCATTTGACGCTTTGTTATGTTGATAGTCGCTTCTATAAAGGGCGTAGAAAGATGATAGATAAGAGCCGATTTTTAGGAGAAGCGGGACTTATCAAGAGTACAAGCCTCAAAATTACAAAAAGTTCAGGCTACAAAAAAGGTGATTTAGTTAAGCATAAAATATTTGGAATAGGGCGTGTACAGGCGGTGAACAAAACAGGCAAAGAGTATAACCTACTTATTAACTTTGGGGGCAATAAGAAAAATATTCTAAGCTCCTTTGTGCAGTCTGTCTAATGAATAGATTATTTGTTGTCAAAAAACCTATATTTCGTAGCTCTAATGGCTATATGGGCTATGTTAAAAGAAAATACAGTACCAAAAAAGTAGGCTTCTCTGGCACACTCGACCCCTTTGCTACAGGGTGTTTGATTGTGGCTACAGGGCAGTATACCAAGCTCTTTAACTACCTCAAAAAGACACCCAAAACCTACCATGCTACACTCTGGCTTGGCGTAAACTCCCCTACGCTTGATATTGAGAAAGTTGATAGTATTATAGATATTCCAGCATTTACTACAGAAGATATTGAACAAACCCTTACAATCTTTGAGGGGAGGCTTGAGTATTATCCCCCTAAATTCTCTGCCAAAAAAATAGGTGGCAAACGAGCCTACGAACTCGCACGAGAGGGCAAAGATGTAGAACTCAAAAAGATAACTTCTACTATTCACACTATAAAACTTCTCAACTATAACCACCCCTTTGTCCACTTTGAAGCTACAGTAAGTGAGGGAAGCTACATTAGAAGTCTTGGGCATCTAATAGCCCAAAAACTAGGAGTAGATGGCACTCTCTCTAGCTTAGAGAGGCTCAATGAGGGGATGTTTTTTTATAATAATGAAAAGGCATTAGACCCACTCCTCTATCTTGATTTACCTATAAATAATTATACTGGAGATGATGAATTTTTGGAGTTAGGCAAAAAATTATCACTAGAATATTTTGAAAACAAAGAAGATGGATGCTCTTTGGTTATTACAAAAAACTTTTTTTCTATTATTGAGATTAAAGAAGGTATTGTTAAGTATAAACTCAATCGTCAGGAGAAGTTTTAGGAGGGTTATTATATAAAATGATTTTTGGAGCTTCAATATAGAAGCTGTTTACTTATTCCCATTGTCTCGATGGGAATACATATACAAATCTTTGATAGTAAATTTTGATTAGTTTTCAATTTTATGAAGTTACTTAAACAATTCTAAATCTTACAATTTCGTCACTCTCTTTTTTATACTCTAGCCTATTTCCATTTTTTTCAATTAGATTTGAAAAATGTCCAAAACTATCTGATGCAGATAATTCTTTTGCAATACTTCTCAAGTGAAAAGGAAGTTCATTACTAAAATAATGCGTCTTATGATTTATAAAAACTTCCCACTCAGAGTTTATATCACGAGTTAATAAAATATCAAATAAATACTTTGCCCAAATAACTAAAATTTGGTTATATCGGATAGATTGATTTTTTGAATATCTAGGAATTTTTTCTTTATCTAATGATATGAAAAATTCCACCGAGATACTATCTTTATTAAACTTCTTCCAAAACTTAACCCACTGATATGGAAAGTCTCGAATAGGCAATACTCTTGTGCTACTTGTAAACTTTATTTTCTTTAGTTTTGCAAGAACTCTATTGGCTCTATACAATTTTCGAATTTTTTCTCTATCTTCCCAATAAAAAAAATCTAATCCCTCTTTACTCTTATTTTCTATTCTACTTGTCTTACTTAATGTCATGAAACTCCTTTTAATTTAGGTACTAATTTAAATAATACCTTTTTACACTTATTCAACCCTACATTATAAACTATATGTATCATAATATAATGCACCCCTTTGTACTTGTGCTATATTACTCTAAAGATATTTAAAAAAAATCCTGCTTTGAAACTAAATAGATATATAAATGACTAAATAGGTATATAATATATACTAAATGATTATTTTTCTTGTTCTTTGTTTAAATGATATTGTATTGCTCTTATTTTAACCTCCAAAATTTCTGCAAATAAGCTTTGATCCCCTCTTTGGTAGTCATAATCTTTATACATTTCAAGTAGACAATTAATATCACTTTGTTCTAATCGATGATATTTTTCATCACCTGTGAAATACTTATTGCATTCCGTACATTTATATCTTTGTATCTTTCCCTTTGATAACACTTTATATCCAGCTTTAACTATTCTTTTACTCTTACATCTTCTGCAATTCATATTTACTCCTATTACTTTATTATATCAAAAAGTTAGGGCAGTAAATTCACTTCTCTATTAGGTAGAATATATAGGAAACTGCTTCAAAAATATAAACCAAAACTTAACTTTTCTCCATTCTCTTCTCTGTCCAAATACATAACATCAGTCAAATATACACAATAAATATGCTATAATCAATAAAATTTAGATAAGGAGATCACTTATGGCAGTAAGACATATAAATCCAAATTCAAAAATTCAAAGTGGTGTTATAGTATCAGGTAAAGATGCTCTTAAAGTATTCTCTTTGTTTGATGAGTCTAAACGAACACAAGAGTACATTGCAACAAAAAAGAGAAAATTTAAATCTAGGCTCAAAGCTTCTATCAAAGTTTCATAACTTTATGGCTAAGATTATAAGCTTGTCATCTATATGCTTTTTCTCATCAAAAAGATGGTTTATTTCAAACATATTTTTATTTAGATGATGAGGAAAACTACTTAGGTTATATTTCGGTAGCAATTTCTTCAATAGATAGAGAGAAGATAGATAGTAAAGTTGATATACCTACTTCAATAAAATATGAAATACCTGCACTTAAAATCACTCGACTTTGTACTTTTGATAATCATTTTAAACAAGGGGTGGGGACGAAACTGGTAATATTTTGTGAAATATTAGCTCTTACCCTGCAAAAAAAGGTTGGATGTAGAGCAATAATTGTTGATAGTAAAAAAGATGCTGTTGGCTTTTACACACAATGTGACTTTATGGAAATAGCCCAAGAAGATGATGACAATACAATCTTTATGGTATATGACCTCTTGAAACCCAGTGAACTTAATGATGAGCTTGATGATATAATTACATTTTGTAAATTTTATGGACAAAATGATTTGATAGAAATATTAAAAAATTAATTAATATTGTTATTTTTCCCTGACTCAATCCCTGCACTATCTGCTACTTTAATAGATTTATTAACCATTAAGCAGTAAAATAACTAATAAGGAGTTATCATGTTTAATTATATAAAATGGTTTTCGGAACTTCGGATGGAGGATGTTTCCCAAGTGGGTGGGAAAAATGCAAGTTTAGGGGAGATGTATCACTATCTTTCAAAAGAAGGTATCCGTATTCCCAATGGATTTGCTATCACAGCGAGTGCGTATCGTTATATATTGACCTATAATGGGGTCTACACAGAGCTAGAGAGACTCTTTGAGGGGCTTGATTCTCATAATATTAATGATCTGCAACGCAGAGGCAAAAGAGCAAGAGAGATAGTGTTGGCGTGTACAATTCCATCTGATTTAATTCAAGAGATAGAAGCCTCTTATCAAGAGCTAAAAGAGCAGTATGGAGAGGGACTTTCATTAGCTATTCGCTCTTCTGCTACCTCTGAGGATTCTGTGGATGCATCTTTTGCAGGACAAAACGATAGTTATCTTAATATTGATGGAGATAAGCTCCTACTAGAGAGTTACTTGCAGTGCCTTGCTTCTAACTTTAATGACCGTTCTATTGACTATAGATACAACAATGGATTCTCCTACCTAGAGGGGGATATCTCTGTGGTGGTTATGAAGATGGTTCGTAGTGATATTGGTGCGAGTGGGGTGATGTTCTCTATAGATACAGAGAGTGGGTTTAAAGATGTCGTTTTTATTAATGGTGCTTTGGGACTTGGAGAAAATATTGTGCAAGGGACAATAGACCCTGATAGTTTTTGGGTACATAAGCCTACTTTCAAAAAGGGCTACAAGAGAGTACTCAAACGGCGTTTAGGGAATAAATCAAAAAAGATGATTTTTTCTGAGGGTAAGGAGTCTGTTATCAATCGAGACACTACAGACCAAGAGAAAAACAATTTTTGTTTGAGTGATGATGAGGTGACGAAACTAGCTAGTTATGCTATTACTATAGAAGAGCATTATACCAAAAGAGCAGGTCTCTACCGTCCTATGGATATAGAGTGGGCAAAAGATGGAAGAGATGGAGAGTTATATATTGTCCAAGCTCGTCCTGAGACTGTAAAATCCAAAGAGAATAGTACTATCTTAGAGCAGTACCAACTCAAAGAAAAAAGTGCAGAGATACTGCGTGGTCGTGCAGTGGGTATGAAGATTGCCAAAGGAAAAGTACGCATTATTGAGGATGTCTCTAAGCTTCATGAATTTATAGATGGAGAGATACTTGTAGCAGATATAACCTCTCCTGATTGGGAGCCTATTATGAAAAAGGCCTCCGCACTTATTACCAACCGAGGAGGCAGAACTTGCCACGCTGCTATTGTGGCTCGTGAGCTTGGTATCCCTGCGATAGTGGCTACATACAACGCTACAGAGCTACTCCAGACAGACCAAGAGATTACCCTCTCGTGTGCTGAGGGTGAAGAGGGAGTTGTCTATGAGGGGTTATTAGAGTATAGTGTAGAACAGACCAACCTCAATAACTTAAGTAAAACAAAAACAAATATTATGCTCAATATGGGCAACCCCTCTTTGGCATTTTCGTTAGCATGGCTTCCTGTGGATGGTATTGGGTTGGCACGGATGGAGTTTATTATCTCTAACTTTATCAAAGTCCACCCAATGGCACTCAAATATCCCAATAAGCTAGAGATAGAGACAAGAGAAAAAATAGAGCATTTAGCACGAGCCTATAGCTCTTTGGAGGAGTATTTTGTCTCGACACTCTCCGAGGGAGTAGCTACTATTGCCTCTTTGGTCTATCCTAAGCCTTGTGTTGTGCGGATGAGTGACTTTAAGAGTAATGAGTACGCCTCTTTGTTGGGTGGAGAGATTTTTGAGCCTGAAGAGGAGAATCCTATGATAGGGTTTCGTGGAGCGTCACGCTATACAGACCCACACTATGAAGAGGGATTTGCCCTAGAGTGTATGGCTATGAAGAGGGTTCGTGAAGAGATGGGCATGGAGAATATTATCTTGATGATACCATTTTGCAGACGCGTAGAAGAGGGCAAAAGAGTCATAGAGGCTATGGCAAAATATGGTCTGACCCAAGGAGAAAATGGACTTAAAATCTATGTAATGTGTGAAATCCCAAATAATGTAATTCAAGTAGATGCCTTTAGCCAAATATTTGATGGCTTTAGCATTGGCTCTAATGATTTAACACAACTTGTACTAGGAGTTGACCGTGATAGTGAACTTGTCGCCTTTGATTTTGACGAGAGAGATGAGGGAGTTATGATGATGTTACAGATGGCTATCGAGGGTGCAAAACGCAATAACCGCCCTATTGGTATCTGTGGACAAGCCCCCTCTGACTACCCTGATATGGCAGAGGCTCTTTTGAAGATGGGCGTAGACTCTATGAGCTTAACCTCTGATAGTGTTTTACGAACTATGGATATGGTACAAAAACTAGAGGCTAAGATGACTCTTTAAAAACGCTTTACAAACCCATGGCAGTAGGGCTCTTTTTTGTTTTTGTCATAGTAGTCTTGATGGTACTCTTCGGCTCTATAAAAAGAGGATTTTGGAAGAATTTTGGTAGCTATAGCGTAGCCTTTGGATGTGAGTTGTGCTATAAGCTTTTCTATAGTTTTCCTTTCTGTGGGTGAGTCTACAAAGATAGCAGAGTGGTACTGTGAGCCAATATCTGGTCCTTGTCCATCTTTTTGGGTGGGGTCATGGATTTCAAAAAAGTGTTTGGCTAAGGCTTCATAAGAGATTTTAGAAGGGTCATACAGCACCTCTACACTCTCTAAATGCCCACTTTTACCACGAACAACCTCACGGTAGCTAGGGTTTTTGGTCTCTCCACCCATAAATCCTGACTCTACAGCAAGAACACCCTCTAGCTTTTCAAGATAATACTCCACACCCCAAAAACAGCCACCTGCAAAATAGGCATAGGCTTTGGTTGGCTTTTTGGCTTTTTCAAACTTTAGTGAGATAGAGTTAACACAGTGCCGTACATTTTTGGCAGTCATATTCTCACCCTCAAAAACATGTCCTAAGTGGGCATTGCAGTGGTTACAGAGTATCTCTGTGCGTCTGCCATCGGCATCTTTTTGTCGTTTGATTGCCCCTTTGATAGCATCATCAAAACTAGGCCATCCACAGTGACTATCAAACTTATCATTAGAGTGATACAGAGCACTATTGCATACTTTACAACGATAAATACCCTTTTCATCTGTAGAGACATATTTACCAGAAAATGGTCTCTCTGTACCTTTGTCTACAATAACTGCTCTCTCTTGTGGTGTGAGTTGCGAGAGAGCCTTTGCCCATGGTTTTAGCTCTTGTGACTCTGCTAAAAGGGAGAGTGTGAGTAGTAGAAGAGTTGCTATATAGTTCATCATTAAATCCTTTTTTATCTTGTGATACTTCACTATATCAAAAATAATATTTTTCACTGTATAATCGTATTTATAAGTTATTTTCATAATTATTGATTAAGAAATAGCCTACTCTTCTAACCTCCATACTCTCCTACCCCAATTTTCCATAGAGGCATTTGGCTCTAGTCTCCAGCCTCTCTTTTGTAACTCTTTGCCCATAAGCCAGTTCATACCCCCATGTCCTACGAGTGTAACTCTTTCATGCTCATCAGAGAGTTCGAGTAGTCTCGTGGTGGCTTGCTCTACTCGTGTCTTGGTGGCTTTGAGTGAACTGTTTTTGTCTCCAAACCCTAAAAGAGACCAAACCCGTAATACTACAAACCAACTCTTGGGTTTTAGTTTGAGGTAGGGGATAGTTATCTGCGGTATCTCCGCTTCGTTAAATATGGCTTCTTGTTTATCTACTGATAGACCCAACACTTGAGCAGACTCTATAGCTCGATTGAGTCTGCTCGTGATGACAATATCGCTCTCTAGTACACACTCTCGTAACTCATCACTAGGCAAACTATCAGCACATATAGGAGCAGTATCATAGCTCTCTACCCACTCCTTTAACTCTTTTGCATAGATAGTAGTATCGTAGTCTGCATCTACTTTGGCATGGCGGATGAGGAGGATCTGCTTCACGCCCACTCCAATCCATCAGGCAATGCATACGAGGAGTACTCTATATGTACTATTCTTCGATGTTTGGGATGAGTGGATTTGCTAGAGGCGTGGAGGATGTGGGGTCGCATGATGACCATGTCTCCTGCTTGCACGATGCAGTTATCTATGGTTCTGTTCTGTGTGAGTTCTCTGATGGTTTCGCTAGAGAGCAGTCCTAGTGTGTGGGAGCCTCGTATCACTTTGAGACAGCCATTCTCCTCATCTGCATCATCGAGATGCACGCGAAAGGTCACCATCTGCTCTAGTACATCTATAGAGGGTTGGACATGGTCTATACCATCCTTGATACTCCATCTCCCCCACCCCTCTATATCTGTCTTTTTATTCAGAGCTATAGTCTTGTCTTGATGCCATGGTACGAGCCAGTTTTTCTCTGCGGTCTTGTCGAAATATATCACTCTGACGACCTGAGGAGCTTCACCCAATATCTCAGTAGCGAGAGCTTGGAACTTGGCTGAGTGGGCTAGGGTATCAATGGATTTGATCTTTTTATTGGCATTGCGTATACCATATTTGGGAGTAGAGAGCTGTAGGGTGTCGACTTCATATTTGATACTACTCATCTGCTCCGTAGAGATCACTTTTCTCATTATCTCTACGCCATCTTGTTGTAGGTTGTACATGGTGGCTCCTTTTGAGATTATATTTTACAAAGAAAAAATCCATATTGACTTAAAACTAATTTTTTGCTATCGTAACACTATGCATAAAGATTAGAGGTGAGAGGGTGGTATGCTTGGGGTGTTGAGGTAGAGAATAGAGCCTCTATCTGAGTGCTTGAAAAAAGTGGATTTGTTTTGGATGAAGATAGAGAGGAGTATAAAGAGTTAACCTTTCTGTTGGATTTAGGTTAATCTTCTCTTCCGAGGAAAAATAAAGAGTACATGTTTACTCTTTAATAATATTTTTCACTGTATAATCGCATCAATAAGTTATTTTCATAATTATTGATTAAGGAACTTCTCTCATGTCTTCTATTCCATCTTCGTTTAATCCCTATTTAGCCTATTCTGCTTCGGCAGGGTCTGGTAAGACTTTTGCTTTGGCTGTTCGGTATATCTCTTTGCTTTTTTTGGGAGAGTCTCCTAATACTATTTTGGCTGCAACTTTTACCAATAAAGCAGCCGCAGAGATGAGAGAGAGGGTTGTTGACTCTTTGAGGCTTTTGCATAGTCCCAAAAATAGACCATTTTTACAAGCAATATCTTTGCAAACGCAGATGAGTGAACAAGAGTTATTGCAAAAACAGCCTTTGATTTTAATGCGATTTTTAGAAAATAATAATTTTATTGTAACACTTGATAGTTTTTTCTCTTCTATCCTCCGCTCTTCTTCTTTTGAATTAGGGCTAGAGCCAGAGTTTGCTACCAAAGAACAAGTTCCCAAGAAGCTAGAAGAACTTTTTTTGGAAGAGATTAAAGCTATGGGATTATTGGATTCTTTGACAAAACTTGCTATGGATATAGAAGATAAAAGATTTGCAAAGCTCTTTGGATTGATGCAAAATTTTTATCGTATGGATCCAATTTTGCCAAAGAGTCCTAAACCAGCTATGCTTTTGGGTGTGATAGAAGAGCAGATTCATACTTTGCGATTAGAGATGCTTGAGATGCTGATGGAGTCAGGAGCATCCAAAAGTGCCATTAATAATTTTAATGAAGAAAAAATAGCACTGCTCTTTAAAAAACCTCTTTTCCAAAAAGAGTCTCTTTTGGATCATAGAAATTATAAAAAATATGTAATGATAAATCCCTCTATAGACCAATATTATATAGATATAAAGATACTTTTAGCACAATGGATTGAGACAAAAGAGGCAATAATATTAGAACATCTCTTTGAACTCTACTCTTATTATAAAAATGCAACTATTACAAATGTGAAGCATACAAATATACTTAATTTTGATGATTTGAGTTTTTTTACCTATAGACTACTCCATGAAACTGTGAGTAAGGAGTTTATTTATTTCAAAATAGATAGTAAGTTTCGACATATCTTATTAGATGAATTTCAAGATACTTCTTCTTTGCAATATCTTTTATTAAAACCACTTATTGAAGAAATTTTTGCAGGAAAAGGACAGAATGAATTTAGGAGTTTTTTTTATGTGGGTGATACCAAGCAGTCTTTATACCGTTTTCGTGGAGGGGTTGAAGAGCTTTTTGATAAAGTTGCCTTAGAGTTTGGAGTTACTATAGAACCCATGGATACTAATTATCGTAGCTCTATAGCTGTAGTTGAGCAGGTAAATGAGTGGTTTGTGGGTGTGATGGATGGGTATTTGCCTCAACACAATAAGCAGGGAGCAAGTGAGGGTTTTGTGGAGGTGATAGAGCCTTTGGAAGATGAAAATATAGAAGAGTCTCGTAGGCTTTTGCTCACAGCAGTACAAAAAGCCAAAGAGATGATACAAAGAGGCATTTGTGTAGATGAGATAGCATTTTTGGTTTTTACCAATAAAGATGGATCATCTCTGCAAGAGCTTTGTCACCATGAAGGTATAGAAACCATACTTAAAACCTCTAGTTCTTTACAACGAATAGCCAAAGTAGCCTCTATTATAGCAGTGATGAAGTATCTTTTTTATGGTAAGAGTCAAAAGTATTCTGCCTTGCTTGCATCATTTTTGGATAGAGTAGATATTGAAAATGCCCAATTTGAGTGGTTTCATCCCTATCTGCGACCATTTGAAATAATTGATAAACTTATTAGAGAGTTTGGTTATTTTGAGTTTGATCCAAACCTTTTGAAGCTTCTAAGCTTTGCAAGTAATTATACTAATATTCCTGAATTTATCGAAGAGTTCGAGAGTGCCTCTTTGTCTGTAGCTTCTAATAGTATCCATGGAGCTAAAATTATGACTATCCATGGTTCTAAAGGGCTAGAGTTTGAACGGGTGATTATTGTGGATAAACTTACACGACCAAATGTTGATAGAGACCCACTATTATTACACTTTGCCGAAGATTTAACAATAGACAAGGTTTATTATCGTTCAGCCAATAGAGACTATTTTGACCCAAAATATAAAGAACTTTTACAAAGCCGTACAATTGCTTCACACAAAGATAGTTTAAATGTTTTGTATGTGGCACTTACACGGGCTATTGAAGAGATGATTATTATCAAAAAAAATGAAAAGTCTATATTTGATCTGATTAGAATGAATATAACCTCACGAGGCACACCCTCTAAACCAAAGCAAATTCTAATACCAAAGCCATCACAACCACAAGAACCTATAACACTTAGTCATTATGGACGACAAAATATAACTGCAAATAAAGAAGAAGAGGAGATTAGAGATTATGACGCTATAAACTTTGGTCTTGCTTTGCACTATACACTAGAGATGATGGGAACTTTTGATACAGACTCTTTGGCACAAGCCCTAGAAGGAAGTCGTAACCGTTATGGTCTTATTATAGATGATACACAATGGAGTGATATAGCATTACGAATCAGCAATTTGATAGATAATGCAGAGTTTATCACTCTATTACAAAATGCAAAGATTATCCAAGAACAAGCCATCAGCTATCAAGGAGAACTCAAACAGATAGATCTACTCTTGGAGTATGAAGAGAGTTATTTAGTGATAGATTATAAAAGTTCTTACAAATATCACAATAAACACCTCCAACAAGTCCAACACTACTGCAAAGCCATCAGCTCCATTAGCCAAAAAGATACACAAGGCATGATTTTGTATCTTTTGAAAGATGAAGTCAAGATGGAGAGAGTGTAACACTCTCTTGCCCAATCTCTTTGTATCTTTTGTAATAGCGGTTTACAAACTCTTTGACTAGGCTATCTTTTGGTAGATATTTCCCATCTTTTTTCTCTACAAAACGGTAGAGGTAGCTAGAGGCATCGGCTTTTCTTAGGTAGTGAGAGGCTAGGTCTTTGTATGCTTCTTGATATAAAGATTTCATAACATCATAACGACTATAATCAATAATAATTTGTTCATTAAAGCTAATAATACCACTTTTGAAAAGGATTTCCAAATGTATTAATCCTTCGCAATAATAAGGTAATACTTCTCCTACTTCACGCCATGCCATAAGTCCTACGGCACGAGAGACTAAATCATCTACAAGGTGTTTTTTGAGTTCTTCATCTTCATTATGGAAAAATGCCATAAGCCCACCAGCTGTAGCTTTGAACTCTTCTATATTTTTAAATTGTCCAGTGGAATTCATTCGTAATTCTGTATCTCGACTAATCCATAAAATATGTCCAAATTCATGACCAATAGTGGATATATCATAAATTTTATGCCAGAGTTGAGGCTCTTCATTGATAAGCTTTTGTTGTTTACTTACAAAAGCCTCTCCTAGAGTCTCTACACTGAGCTTCATTACAGGTTTTGCTTTTTTTGATGCCATAACAAAATCAGAATAGGCAAAAATCTTTTTCCCTAGTTCTGTAGAGACTTGTTCGTCATTAGGGACAACTTGGGCAGAAAAAAGTCCGTTAAATTGTGCTCCATAATATAAGACAGGTTGTCCGATATAGAGTTGGGTATTTTTAATTTGTTCAATATTATTGTGAATTACTTTGGGTGCAGTACCAGCAATTTTTTCTGCTAAATCCCAAGAAAATGAGATAATATTTTCACGCGTATGAGAGCTTCTTTGGAGGGCAGGATTGACAATTCGTAAATCCCATTCTAGTGCTACAGCTTTGCGGTAATGGTCTTCGTAATACTCCAAAGGGTGACCTATTTGTAAAGGTGTTTTAATTGCCATCCATGCTCTATCCACATTTGCCCAACGATGAATAAGTTCATTAGGGTTTGTATGTTTAAAGGCTACTTTCATAGCAAGAAGATAGGCTATCCAATTCTCTTTTTGATCAAATATATCATCCTCTTCATCTTCTAGGGAGTGAATAAAACTATTGAGTGCTAATACAACCTGCTTGACCTCTTCGCTAAAAGCTTGGGCATAAGATACTACTTGATAAGAGCCATCTTTATCTTCATGGAGTACAGAGTAACAACGGTCACCTATACATCCTGTCTCATCAAGGTCATAGAGACCTTCTCGTTCTAGCTTTTCATAAATTTTTTGTTCATCTCCATTGAAGAGTCTATAGAGTTGACGATTAACACCATGGATAATATATGATGTCCATACACTCTGCCACCCACTCATAGCCTGACCTACTGCATTAACTCCATAAATGAGTGTACGATAAAATGGATTAAGGAGTTTATGCTCATTGATCCAAGAGACAAGTGAAGAGTGTCTTTCTAGGTGAAAATGGCTTACAAAAAGATACGCATTCTCTTTTTTGAGAATTATCTCCTCTTCACTAAAATCAGCTTTTTGTAATACCTGTTCAAGAGCATCTTCTCGTAGATTCACAATACGAATAAGTGCTGCCATAATATTTTCGCTATTACTTCGTAGTTCTAGTGTTTTTAAAAATTTAGAGACCACTTTGTCTGCTTCATTATGATTCCCATCTATAAGAGCATAATATCCATTAAGATGATGCTGTCTTGTTTGTAGTTCATCATATATTTTTTGTAAGTCATCCATAAATTCATCATAGTTTTTATCGCTCATACTAGTTCCCCTTTTTTTGTATCATTTTAATAATAGGTTCTGCAAGTTTCAAAGCTTTAGCTCTATGGGAAATGTCTGATTTAATATTAGTATCTAACTCTCCTAGGGTTTGTGTATGTCCTGTAGGAATAAAAATAGGATCATATCCAAATCCACCATCTCCACGCGTTGTAACTATGACATCCCCATACATCCATCCATGCACTACAAATTCACCTAAATGACTGACTATTGCTATAGAAGCTGTATAATAGGCATTAGTTTTTTCTACATTCATAGCTTTAACATCAGCAATAAGCTTATATAGATTATCTTTATCACTTGCATTTTCACCAGCATATCTCGCACTATATATCCCTGGAGCATCTCCTAATATAGGCACAGTAATACCACTATCATCTGAAATAACAAGAAAACCTTTTCCTAGTTTTTTATAAATTGTGCGAGCTTTAATAAGGGCATTTTCAGCAAAAGTATTACCATCTTCAATAATCTCAAATGAGTCCATTAAATCACTAAATGGAACTATCTTTTCCTTGCAGAGTTCATTAAACTCTCTTACCTTACCTTTGTTAGAGCTTGCTAATACTAATTGCATTTTATTAACCTTTTTTTAATCCAAGTGGACTATAATCCCCTTATTCTATCAAAAAAAATTATCAAAAGGATTATATCGTGAAAGATATTATCGCAAAAACTTGGCATCTAAGCTTGATTATTGGGCTTAGATTCTTTGGACTTTTTGTTGTTATGGCTGTTTTGTCAGCGTATGCAACCGAGTTAGAGGGGGCAACAGCTACTCTTGTTGGGTTAGCAGTTGGAGGGTATGCGTTTACTCAAGCTGCACTTCAAGTACCATTTGGAGTCTTAAGTGATCGTATAGGACGCAAAAAAACTATTCTTATAGGGCTTTTAATATTTGCTCTAGGTTCACTTATTGCAGGTATGGCAGATGATATTTATATGCTTCTACTTGGACGATTTTTGCAAGGGGCAGGAGCAATAGGCTCTGTTATTATTGCTATGATTAGTGACCATGTCCGTGAAGATGAGAGAGCGCATGCTATGGCATCTATGGGAATGGTTATTGCACTTGCTTTTACTATGGCTATGATATTTGGTCCTCTTATTGGAGGACTCTCAGGCGGTGTTGCAATACTTTTTTATCTTACTACAGGTATGGCACTATTTTCTATATTACTGCTCTTTACAGTTGTGCCACCAGCTCCTCAAATTACACACTCTTTTTCAGAAGATGAAGCACAGGTAAAAGATGTATTTAAAGACAAAGACTTAGTACGAATGTATGTTACATTTTTATTTCACTCTTCTACTATGGCTATAGCCTTTTTTCTTATTCCACTTGTACTTACAAGTAAGTTTGGTTTGCCTTTATCCGAGTTTTGGAAAGTCTATTTGCCTGCTGTTATATTTGGTATTGTAGCCATGGGACCAGCAGCGGTATTTGGAGAAAAGTATAATAAAGGTAAAGAGGTATTTTTGATCTCTATAGTCTTTATTGCTATAGCATTTTTGCTTATGGGTTTTAGTGACTCATTAATACTTTTTGCTACAGGTGTTGTATTTTTCTTTATTGGTTTTAATATGTTTGAACCACTGCTTCAAAGTTTTGTAAGCAAATTTGCCAAGGCACACCAAAAAGGGGCTGCTTTGGGTGTAGCTAATACATTTGCATATATTGGTATGGGCGTAGGTGCTACACTTGCAGGGAAGCTCTTTGAAGTAGGAGATGTACGAGCTGTTGCTATTGCTGTACTTATTGTATCTGTTTTTTGGGCATTTTGGATTTATGGTATGCGTAACCCAGGTTTACGAGGTACTATCTATTTAGGTACAGACCTTTTTGATAGAAGTAAATTAGAGAGTTTGAAAAATGACAACAAAGGTGTAAATGATATTTATGTTAATGAGTCAGAGGGAGTTATGGTTATTAAGTACGATAAAGAGTTACTTGATGAAGATGAAATTAGAGGAATGATGCTAAAGAGGTAAGTAAGGTTAATCCATATAACTACCTTTAAAAGTATTGCGTCCATCTGCTTTAGCATCATAGAGCAGTCTATCTACTACTTTATACATATCATCAGTATTCAAAAGATGTTTCTCTCCGAACATCATTACACCAGCGGATGCGGTGAGATAGTTGGATGTTGTATTGTATTTATGTGAAATCTTTAGGGACTCTATCTCTTGAATTATAGTGTTAGTAAACTCTTCTAACATCTCATAATCTTTTTGGTAAGAGAGTATAACGAACTCCTCACCCCCTACACGAAATGCATAATCATAGGAACGATTTGTATGTGCTGAGAGTATATGTGATACTGCTTTGAGTGCATTATCACCCTCTTGATGTCCATAGGTATCATTAAACTGTTTAAAGTAATCAATATCCAACATCAACATACTCAGTGGTCTTTTATCTCTTTTTGATCGTTTTACCTCTTTTTCAAAAATCATTTCAAAATAGTTTCTATTATAGAGTCCTGTAAGTGTATCTGTGATAGAGACCTCTTCTATCTTTTTCTTATCATTTATATTTGTCAAGAAGACCGTAAAAGCAGAGAGTTGAAAATCATGATTTAACTCAGGAAATATCTCTATAGAGAACCAAGCATCTTCATCATTAATTTTTATAGAGATTTCACCTTTGTACTCTTGGGATGAATATATTTTATTTTCAAAGAGTTCATATTGAGCTTTTGTAGTAAAAAAGAAATCATTTGTACTGTTTATAAGATGTTTCTTGGGTTGATTGAGTACACGACACAATGCATTACTGATATTTATAATCTTTTTATCAAGACCAAAGGTTGCCATCAAGATATTTTGGTCAATAAGATAGAGTTGTTTTTTATTGACTTTTGCAATTTTTAATAAGTTGAAAATAATATAAATAATAACAAGTCCAGAAAAAATAAGTGTTAAGATAAATATTATAATCACTTGGTCAACACCATTATCCTTGATAGAGAAGGTATAAAATTCATCAGCTTTATTAAAAGCATAACTTTTTAGAACAGTAATCTGTTCATAAAGTTTTTGTATATGATTTGCACCTTTGCCTTTTGTAATAGCTGTTGCCTCATCTACTTTTCCCTCATAGACTAAAGAGATAACCTCTTTCCTAATTACTTTCCAACTCTGAAAGGCTTTAAATGAAGCATCAATATCTTCTTTATTACCCAAGTAATTTTTATAAATAAGTTTAAAGTTTACATAAACATTTTCTTCTTGTATTTGGATAGACTCTATAATCTTAATCATCTCCAAACTATGTTTTGTCAAAATAATATCTTTCATATTTCTATGCATAGCTACTATGGATGTTTGAATATCTGATACAGCATTACTTACCTGAAAGGGGTGTGTATACATCTTTTGTGTATTTGTACTCAACTTTTGCATCTGCATAATAGTAAAAATAGCACTAGAAATAGCAACAATAATAACAATGGCAAAACTAAAAAATATTTTAGGGATATTCATTGAGTAAAACTATTTTATATTTTAATAAATAAGATATATTTATTATCTTCAGAAGATTTCCCAAAACCAATAACAGGTATATCTTGATATTGTTGATTGACAACTACCTCTAATGGATACATCATAGCATCCATATCAAGTATCAAAAGGTGTTTTACCAAATCTTCTATTAACAGAGCTTTACTCTCGGCTTTTATTGTAAAAGAGAGTTTTTTCATTATAGGGTCAAGGTCAAAACTAGCTATTGTTGCCTCTCCTGCATAGATGAGTTTTTCTTTATCTTCAGGATTCTCTTTTAGAAGCATAGCATGTATACTATAGTTTCCATCATTCTTAATCTCTGTACGAATATCTTCTATTAAATCAATAATAAATTTCATTTTTCTACCTCTCTTTTTATATCAGAACTAAGTGCTGTTAAGACCTCATAACTAATAGTATCAAAATATTTGGCTGTCTCTTGGGCATCACTCATAATACAAACCCTATCAATGGTAGACTCTAAGGAAATCATATCCATAGAGACGCGACCTAATATCTCTAGTCCATCACTTGTAAGATATGGTTTTTTAGCATTGCCTCTACACCATCCATCTCCATAACCCAAACTATAGCTAGAGATTTGCATCGACCTAGATGCTACAAAATCACCCCCATACCCTACACGCTCCCCTGCGTTAATGGTTCGTGTAGAGATTTTTTGGGCATACAACGAAAGAACAGGTCTAAGCTCTATAGCATCAAAAGGGTAGGGTAACTCATTGTATCCATAGGCAGATATTCCTACACGCACAATATCCTCTTGGATACTCTTTTGACGAAGCGTAGCCGAAGAGTTACAAGAGTGTACTCTCACATCCTCTATCCCCAAAGCCTTCAAACGCTTTTGAACCTCTTCAAACTGTTTTATCTGCCAAAAGAGTTCTGAACTTAGCACATCTGCACAACGAAAATGTGTCATAACCCCTACAAGCCTTAAGCCTTGTTTTTCTATCTTCTCCAGAGCCTCCTCTAGCTGTGCTACAACAATACCATTCCGACGCATACCAGTATCCACTTTTAGCTCTACAAATGTCCCTTTTGGAAGAGAGTCAATCTGCTCTATACTATTAATAGTGTAATGACACTTTGAGAGCTTATGAGCTTCCCCACTTAATACAAGAGTAGTTTGAAAGAGTGATTGTATCTTTTGTGCTTCACTCTCATCACGAACCACAGCATGTTGTATACCAAACTCACTTGCCAACTCTGCCATAAGCTCTAGCCCATGCCCATAAGCATTATCTTTGAGTACAATAGCAATCTTCTCAACTGAGCCTACCTTTAGGGCAATTTGCTGTAGGTTGTAATAAAAATTTTCTTTATTAATTGTAATATATGCCATAGCTACAGTAACTCTTTAAGTCTTTTTTTAAAATCTATAAAGCTAGGCATATCAATTTTTTCAATATTAATGTTGCCATTTTGAATCATACTATTTATCTCCTCATTGGATATTTCAAAACTCTCTAATTCATCTTTGAGATTATTAGGAGAGTCATCATTGCCTGACCGATTTTCCAGTTTTTTACAGTTTTGATAAGGGGTACTTTGCAATGCACAGATAAGCCAAGCTTCTGATTTGGGTTTAGGTATCATCGCTACACCTCTATCAAAATTCTCATAATCAAACCCTTTTTCAATAGATTTAATCTTCTCATTCCACATTCCCTTAACTGTACTCACTGTTCCGTCAGTATCACGAAATAAAATTGCTATTACATCTTCATCACCTAACTCCTTTGCTTTTTCACTAGCAATTATAGCTAAGGTTCTTGCATTTTTAAAAAATATAGCTGTCTCTTTATTTTTACCTTTACTAGGAAAAGATATAAACTTATTTTGTCTTTTGAGTAATTCAGTCTTGGGTACAAAAGTAATTAAATCAGGTGTAAGCTCATAAAATGAATAATTTAATTTCTGTTCAATAATTTTATCTATAATATAATACATTGAAGCAGGAATAAACTTTTCTTCTTGATATGATAGTTTACCTATATCACCATTACCCTCTCCACTTAACACTAAATGCATTATTTCTCTATCTCTTCTATAAGTCTATTTAAATCTGTATCCACATAGACTTCACCTGCCCCCATATACTCCAACTTCTCAGCCATAGATGGAATCTCAAAAAATGGGATACTTTGAGTCAATCCCTCTTTTGTTTTATAGATATATTTTACAGACTCTTTGGCTATATCATCTTCTATATAGTTGAGTATCATTGGGCTATGTGTTGTTACTATTATTTGATGTTTTGAAGCTATGAGGATATCCATGATAAACTCTATTAGTTCACTATTGATACCGTTTTCTATCTCATCAAAGAGCAAGAAGCTTTTGGGCGTTTCGAGTTGAGCCAAGATAGCGATAAGTCTTAAGATTCCATCATTGAGATATTTTGCTTCATTTGTTACAGTTGTACCCTCAAATTTTTCAACAATATCCAATCTATAAAATCCATTAGCTGTAGGTTCTACTCTATAGTCTTCTATCTTTGGATAGCACTTTTGAAGATTTGTTAAGATATTTTGTTTTTGAGTGTCATCAAAAGTATTCAGAAATGAGCTTAAATTCTCTCCACTTAGTCCTAGTCTCAATCCATCTTTGGACTCTTTTTTTAGCTCTCTAGGTGAGAGTAAATCTAAGGAATGAATACTCTGAAGATATTTTCTAAACTCTATGATGACATCAGGCAAAAGTTCAGGCTTTAGTTTGGCTAGAAATGAACCCTCATACTCTTGGATAATATCACCCTCTTTTATCTCTCCATTTTTATCTATCATAAATTTGGAGTCTTCTACTTGGAATATAGTTTTATGTTGAAAAATCTTTATCGCTTCATAAGTAGATTTTTTCAAATCAGTATCAAATCCAAAATTCCAAATATAAGTTTGATTATTATAAAAAAATCCTAAATTTATCACTATATAATTAGAGTTTATATTAGTAACTTTAGACTCTAACTCATCTGCTTCCCAGTTTCTACTCTTTAACCAAGCACTTATATCTCCTCGCATCTGAGCAGATATAAAGTCAACAGCTTGTAAGATAGTAGATTTTCCAGAGCTATTAAGTCCAATAAGACAAGTAAAATCAGAAAAATAAAGCATAAAACTATCTAAAGATTTAAAATTATTTATCTGACAACTATGAAGCTCTATCATATACATTCCTTTAATAAAATGCTATTATACACATATAAGTTTAACTAGTAAGGATACAAATGAGACGACTAAGAGCCGAGTGGGAAAAACAGAGAGCCGTCTTGATGGCATTTCCTCATAAGGGGACGGATTGGTCAAAGGATATAGAAGGGGCTTTGAGTCCGTTTATTCGTATTGCTCAAGCGATTGCCTATAGCCAAGCTGTGTATATAATATGCGATAACAAAGAGAGTATATCTGAACGATTTTGTAGTACAAATAACCTAAGTTTTATAGAGATACCTACCAATGATACTTGGATACGAGATTATGGATATATCTCTATAGAAGAGGATGGGGAGACTAAATTACTAGATTTTACCTTTGATGGTTGGGGTGGTAAGTTTGAAGCAGGGCTTGATAATGCTGTCAATACTACACTCCACAAAAAAGGCTATCTAGGTATAACACCCCTAGAGAAGATAGAGTATGTATTAGAGGGGGGGTCTATAGAGAGTGATGGGGCAGGTACTATTCTTACTACCACACATTGTCTTTGTAACTCTAACCGCAATGGAGGAAGAACCAAAGATGAGGTAGAGGCTATTTTGGCAAAAACCTTGGGGGCTACACGCGTATTGTGGCTTGATTATGGGCATTTAGAGGGTGATGATACGGATGGGCATATAGATACACTTGTCCGTTTTGTAGATGAGAAGACTATCACTTTTGTGCAGTGCTTAGATAGTCGTGATGCACACTATCAGCCACTGCAACAGATGCACCTACAGTTAAAACGATTGAGAACCAAAGAGGGCAAACCCTACAAACTTATCCCTCTGCCTATGTGTGAAGCAATTTATGATGAGAAAGGTTACCGTCTTCCTGCTACTTATGCTAACTTTTTGATTACAAACAAAGCATTACTCTATCCAACTTATGGTGTCAAAACAGACACACAAGCCAAGACTATACTCCAATCGCTTTTTCCTGATAGAGAGTTGATTCCTATTAGATGCAATAAGCTTATCGAAGAGGGTGGCTCTTTGCACTGCTCTACCATGCAAGTAGCATATTAAAGGAAGGTTATGAAAACAGCCCTTATCCAACAAAAATATATGAGTAGCAAAGAGGCTACACGAACTGTTACACGCCATAAGATAGCTCAAGCATCTGCCAATGGAGCGGACTTGGTTGTATTGCAAGAACTGCATCAAAATGAGTATTTTTGCCAGAGTGAAGATGTAAAGTTTTTTGAGTATGCTAGTGAGTACCAAGAGGATGTACTCTATTGGAGTGATGTTGCAAAAGAGAATGGTATAGTGCTTGTGACCTCTTTGTTTGAGAAGCGAATAGCGGGACTCTATCATAATACTGCGGTGGTCTTTGAAAGAGATGGAGCCGTGGCAGGAAAATATCGCAAGATGCATATACCAGATGACCCAGCTTTTTATGAAAAGTTCTATTTTACCCCTGGGGATTTGGGTTTTGAGCCGATACAAACAAGCCTAGGCAGATTAGGTGTATTGATATGTTGGGATCAATGGTATCCTGAAGCTGCCCGAATTATGACACTCAAAGGAGCAGAACTTCTTATCTATCCTACGGCTATTGGATGGTTTGATACAGATAGCCAAGAGGAGAAGCAGAGACAACTAGAGAGCTGGATAACTATCCAACGCTCTCACGCAATAGCCAATGGGATACCAGTACTCTCATGTAATCGTGTAGGTTTTGAAGCTGATAGTGCAGGGGTGATGGATGGGATACGGTTTTGGGGAAATAGTTTTGTATGTGGAAGCCAAGGAGAGCTATTAGCCCAAGCAGATACAGAAGAGGAGATACTCTATGCAACCATAGAGCATACTCGCACAAAAGAGGTGAGAGATATATGGCCATTTTTGCGTGATAGACGCATAGAGAGCTATAATGATTTACTCAAACGCTACTGTGACTAATTATATTTATAATAATTTGATAAAATAATAAAAATAATCTAAAAGGAAGAGAAATGGACTACAAAATTACTCCTGTTGTCAAAGGTGAAAAAGTTGAATTTAAAAACCCTGCACATGCATTTTATGATGCTGTTGGTGGTGAAGAGGGTATTAAAAAACTGATGTATAGTTTTTATGATAAGATTTATGAGAGCGATATTGCTCATTTTTTTCCACAAGATGAGAAGGAGTTTGAAGCTATCAAAGTCCAAAATACAAAGTTCTTTGTTCAAATTTGTGGTGGTCCAAAAGTTTATGAAGATGAAGCTAAGGGTGTTGAACTCAATGAGTATATGGTTCGTTTGCATGATGAGTTTTCTATCTATGAAAAATCTCGTATAGAGTGGCTAGGAACAATGGCTGAAGCCCTGAGAGAAATTAAAGATGTAGATGAAGCCATATTAGAAGACTTCTGGGACTATCTTGAAAAATTCTCAAAACTTACAGTAAACACCTATCCAGATGGAAGTGTTTATTATGCTACGATATAGGGTATGATTTTTAGAGAAACTCCTGAAGTAAGAAGTCATAAATATTACTCTTAGTTTTCAATGACTTATTTAAGATAGAATATCCTCTATAAATATGATATTCTAATCTTTTTTCAAACTCTTTTTTATTTTTCAAACTCGTATTTTCATAGGCTTCAATCATTTGATAATATATATTTGTAAAATCTTCATCTTCTTTATCTTCACCTGTAATTTGAGCTAAACGATATTCTTTACCATCGAAACTTCCCACTTCTACAAAATAGTCTCTGTCTTTTAAGGATAAAGAAATATTTATCATAAATCGTAATCCCATCCATTTTGCTGTATGACTAGGATAATGTAATAATTTAAAAAGAGGGTTAATATAATCTTCTACTTCTTTAGATGTTTTAATCATTTGTTCTTACTCCTATACTTGAACCAAAATTATTTTTAGAAATAGTATATTCTTTAAAAGCTATATCCTTATCACAAAGATAATCATATTCACTACTTGTTACTAATAGTGTTAATTCTGAAAATTTTGAATAATAAGTATTAAAAATAAAATCTCTATTTTTATTAGAAAGTCTTCCAAAAGGAGTATCAATAAATATAAAATCTATAAATTGTTTAAACTCTAAAATAGTATTAATCAAAATAAAACTGAGTATTTGTTTCTGTCCTGCTGAAAGTAAATTACTATCTAAAGTCTTGGTACTTTCATCTTCTATAACAATATTAAACTTTTCATTTATATATATTGTATTAATATGTTGATACAGTGCTAGAAATGCTTCCATTTTATGAGCAAATAATTTATTAAATTCTTGTAAATTTTTTTCTAATTTTTTAGTATATAGTTTTTTAGCTATATCAGAAATAGTATAAAGTTCTTCTACGGCTTTTATATTTGTATACTTTTCTCTTTTAGCAATAAATTCTAAACGAAGCTTTTTATTTAACTCTTTATATTCAAGAGTTAAAATTTCTAAATCTTCTTCAGTTGTAAATAAATCCTTTTCTTTTATTTCTTTTTGTTTAGCTAAAACTTCAACTTCTTCTTCAAAGCCTTTTAGCTCGTTATTATGTAATAATTTTTCTTTAATTTCTTTCAATATAAAAATTAACTTTTCTTTTTTTTCTATAGAGTCTTTGATATTAATAATTATTTTTCTTAATGTTTCTATATTAAAAGTTAAAACTATATTTTTGTTTACATTAAATATTTGATAAAATTGCTTTAAAATAATATCTTTAGAGATAGTACTATCTAATACATTGATAAAAGTATCAAAGTTTTTTTCAAATTCTTTTTTATCTAAAATATCTATAGATTGTGACTCTTTATCATTAATCTGTGCCAAAAGACTTTGGTTTAATAATAAAGGTAATTGGTACAAACTTATCTCTTGAAAAACAGTTATTTCTTTAGAAAGTATGGTAGAATTTTTTTCTATCTGTATCTCTATATCTTCAAACTCTTTACTTCTATGACGAATTTTTAAATCATTTCTACGAATGAGTTCATTAATATTTTTGATCTCTTTAATTAGAGTTACTTTATGATTTTCTTTTTCTAAAATTTCTTGAGAAACTATATCTTCTCTTTCTTGTAGATTTATAAAAGCCAATACTTCTTTGTCACCAATTGCATGTGAAATTTTATTGGCTACTTTTTTTGAATCTACAATCATATTAGAAAAAATATCTAAATCAAAGGTATATTCAAATATTTTTTTAATTTTATTAGAATTTAAAAAAAGTAAATCCTTTTCTACCTCACCATCAAAAAAGATAAAATCAATAAGTTCAGGAGGAAATTTTTCTTTTAAATACTCTTCAGCTTCATCATTTTTTAAAAGAGTATTATCAAGATAAATACTGAAGCTTTCAGTATTTTCTCTAAAATCCCAAATACGCTTTAATATAAAAATGGAAAAGTCAATTTCAATAAAACACTCTTTATCATTAGCTCTATTATTCAATATAGAATCTAATTTAAAATGTTTTTGACCTAAACCAAGCTTTATTGCATTTAATAAACTTGTTTTACCAAAGCCATTTTCAGCTAGTATTAATGTGTTTTCTTTAAAAATAATCTCTTGTTTTCCCTGAAAAGAAAATAAGTTTTTTAAAGTTATTCTTTTAATTCTCAATAAATTGTCCTTTAAAGTAATTCTCTACTCTCTCTTCTATTTCTCCTAAAATACCCCATCTATTTGAAAGGTTTTTACGAGCTACTTCTATTTCGTAAACTCTAGTAAAAAGTGTTTTACTCTCTTCATTTAATTCCATTGAAATCAAAAGTTCTTCTATCTCGTGGTTTTGATAGATTTCTATATCTCTTCCATATTTGATTGCCAATGAAATAGCCGAATTTTCAATATCTCCATCATTATTCCAATAACTTTGAATAATTGTAACTTCTTCAGTAGAAATTAATTCTACTTTTCTTTCTAAAAAATCGTTTGTAGCTTCTATAATAAATAATTTTTCTAGGAGTTCTTTTCGTACATCAAGATTAAATGCACCTAAGCCCAATTGAGCATTTCGTCGCCTATGATTTCTTTTGTCCTCTCTATTCCTATAGTCCAAAAGCATTTCTCTATATTCCCAAAGTGGCTTCATCCACTCCTCACCATTTTGAACCATTCCTTGCATCGACCGATCTTTTTCGATTACTGTACAAGTCCAACAGCCAAAACGGGTTTTACCACAAGAGGGAGCTTCAGGGTTAAGAGCAATATTACAATCAGCATCCCCATCTCTCACTGTTCCATCAGGCAAGGTTGCACCTTTAGAATAAAGTTTCATCATACTCTCATGACTCCCCCACGGAGCAGATTTGGAATTAAGATATTGCCAAACTTCAAGGGTAGTCCAATCTTTGATAGGAGAAAGGACATAAGCATTAGGAATTTGCTCATGCATAGATAACCCTTGAAAGTTTAACTCTCTTGAATTAATAGAGTTTGCACGACTTACAGACTCATCAAGTCTGACACCTAAAAGCATCAAAATAGATTGATTTTTTTTCACTAAACTTTCTAAAAAGTAAGTAGCTGGTCGTATTTTAAGCCTATCTGTACACCATCTAAACCATTGATTAGGAGCAGGGTAACCCTTACCTATCATCAACGCAAAAAAAGATTCTTCTACTTTTGGTTTAATTAAATTAACAGATATATTTAAATCTTCCTTTTGAGAAAAAATATCAATACTCTCTAGAATATTTTCCAAATAAGAAGCAATAATAGGCATCTCTACAGTCGTATCAGAAGAGACGACATAAGTCTTTTTTAACTCTTGCCCCTCTCTCTTTAGCTCTAAAAGCATCTCTATCACCAACTGTAAAACTACAGTTGAATCTTTTCCTCCACTAAAAGTAACGACTAGAGGTCTATCATTTGATAGGTAGTGGTGTTTTAGTAGTTGTTTTGTTTTTTGTAGTTTATTCATTTATAAATTAGCTTCTGTAAATGTTGGGAAATATCTATATATTTCATGAAATTTTTTTATATCACTTTGAGGAATAATTGAATCTATCTTTGTACCACTACTATCTTTGGGTATCTTACTAATATCTAAAGATATATATTTATTTAAATATTTTATTTCTCGATATGTCAAATTTGGAGTATCTATTAAAAAAGAATCATCTGTTGATGATGTAAAGAATAATTCTTCAAATTTACATTTGGAAATAGTGTCATCAAAACTATTATCACTAATAATTCCACCTATTGTTAGCATTTTTGCTCCATCATTATAATGAAAATTAAATAATTGTTGATATTTTATCTTATTTTCACTAGCATCATTTCTATCTTGAATTGTTTTTTCTATTTGTTCATTAATAATATTTTGACATTTTTTAGAGAAGTTCCATTTCTTAAAAATATTATCGTTAGGTTCTAAAGCATTTGATATATTAATATCTGTATAAGCAATTAGTGCAATAAAAGCCCCTTCTCTAATACCGATCCCGCCCGATGCTCCAGGTGTTAGAAAACCAATTAAAGTACTTAAAGAGCTATTATCCCAAATGAATACTCGATTCAGGTTGAATAATAAATAATAGTTATATTTACACAAAACATAGCAAGACCGGGAGTTTAAAAA
>JADGDQ010000001.1:0-43689 GCA_016744805.1 Sulfurovaceae bacterium | reverse complement strand
AAGATAGATACAATTCTACATTTATAGATAATAAAAATATACTACCCATCTGTATATTTGATAAAACTGTATCAATATCATCTAATACAGATTTATTTAATTTCCCATCATAGTCAAGCCAAATAATATCTTTTTTTTGATACTTTAATATAGGTAAAATATTATTTGATTCTCCAAATCTTATATCTATATGAGAATATGGTCTATTAAATTGAAATCTTTTTTTATTGCTTGTATCCATTTCAATACTTATCATATCTTGAATATTTAATTCTTTATGAAAAAGTTCAAAATCTGTAAAATATGTTGAACCAAAACCAATATATCTATAATTAGATAATTCATCAATAAATGATAGTTTTCTAAATGCTTCAAGTAACATTTTTCTCTCAATATTTTTTGCTGGTCTTAATGCATAATTTATTTTGCGATAACTACTCATTATCATTAACCAAATCTAAAAAATAATCAAATGTATATTTTCCAATATCTTTATTTGTTGATAGGTTTAAATATTTTTTCAATTGATTTAATTCATCATTTGATTTCCAGTATGTAATTGTTCCACCATTAGGTTTTTCTTCTATATTATGTGGTGTATTTGCTATATAATTAAAGGCTGTACTTGTTTTATTTTTAATTGATATTATATTATCTTCTATTGAATTATTTTCTATTAATTGAGTTAATGGATTATTATCAATTTTGTCTTTTTTAAAATTAGACTCTTGTGTAGCTCTTTCTCTAAGAAAAGATATAACCTTTTTAAGAGCTTTTCGCATCTCAAAAGCAGTAGCTTTATAAACACTTGAATCCGAATTAAGTCCTGTTTTAGTTGTTGTCCAAGGTAATAACTCGGCATTTTTTGAATCAAAGAATACATAACCCCTAAAATATGCAAAATCAGGATGATATTTTGGTAAATCATTATTATCCCAACCTGTAATATTACTCTTATCAGCTTCTAGAATTAATCTATCATTACAAAAAATATACCAACCTCCTTGTTTTAAATCTCTCTCCTTTGATACTCCTGCAATAATTTTAATATTTATTATTTTATCTTCATCTCTCTCTTCTCTTGGAAATGTAAACTTAATGATTTCAGGACTTAGGTTAGTATCATCAATTATTTTGAGTTCTTCTCTTTTAATATCTTCCCCATTAATAAAAATTTTAAATTTCTTATTTAAGATTAGAGAATAACTAAAAGCTAAATCTTTTTTTAGTTTTGTTAAAAAGTATTGCATATCAAACTCATCACTTATATTACTATGTAAATCCGTAATAGTGATAATTGTTTTAGTATTCTCTTCTAGTGTATCAAGATATTCTATATTTGTTTCAAATTTCCATTTTGTATCTTTTAACCACTCAATTATATTTATATCCATAGATGATTTAGATTTAGTATGGATAGTTTCTAGTTTAAAATGATTACCTATTTTAAATATAGCTCGTTTCATACCTATTCCAAAACGACCAATTGAATGGTCTGTTGATTCATAATCAGAAGGTTTACCAAACATAAATGCTTGATTTATTAAAATGTTTTTTGATATACCACCACAATTATCTTCTATAATAAATTTATCTTTTTCTATAGTAAGCTTTGTAAATAATCCATCAAAGTTTTCATCATCTCTTAATTTATGAGCACCATCAATAGAATTATCAATTAAATCTAAGATTGCTCTATCAAGAGGTATATCTCTTATCATCATTTTTACAAATAACTCTTTTGTTGGTTCTGCTTTTATTATTTCTGTACTCATATTAATGCCTTTTAACTAAAATTATATTCTTTACCATTATTCCAAACTCTTCCATCTATCCAAAGCCAATTCTACTAAATAATTACCATGAGATTTAATACTTTCACTATTCCATTCATCTACATCCACTAAATATTCATTCAGTTGAAAATTACTTTCTAAATAGACTTCTTTTTTACTTTCAAAACAAGCATCTTTGATAGAGGAATTATCTTCTTTTGTCAAAAGTGTAAGGTTTCCCATACTATGAAGCTGTTTATCATATTCATCATTAGATAAATCTTCTTTCCAACAATGAGATAAATTATGATAGTCATTTTGTGGTAATATATGTTCTACTTCTATATCATTAAAATCTAATTCTAAAGATGAATTATTAGACTGCTCAAGTACAAATAAAATAGCTTTTGTAAGTTTTGATTTATCTTCATATAAATTTTTAATTAAGAAACTACCTCTAAATTCTTCATCGCTTGGAAATCTTAAATTTTTCTCTTTAGATTTTAGAAAAGTGATAAAGGTATTTAAAATTGTATCATCAATATTTAATTCTTTACACGCTGATGCAAAAATATTTTTTGTTGCTCCTACTGGAAGAGCATAAACAAATCTACGCAAATAAAAACTTTCTATAATTTTAGATATTTTGGTAAAAAGTGGTGAGTTTTTTCCTTTTAATAACATAAAAAATGGATAATATGCTTCTATCTCAAAATACGGCAAGATAGAATCTTTTGAATATAGCTCATCATTTTTTAAATCAAGAAAAATATCTTTATATTCTAACATTTCGATTAAAATAGATTTAACTTTTTCATAATCATTGTCTGCTTCAACTAGTTTAAGATATTTATTTACAAACTCTTCATAGATAGAATTTGTTGTTACTACTCGTCCTAATTTCATTGTTAAAAAGTGTTGCATAAACTTAGCAAGTTCTTTATCAGAATTTTTTTCATTAGGCATATATTCTAATTTTTCCCAAAATTCTGAATGTAATTCTTCTTGCTTCTCTCTCTCTATTTTCATAAAGATAGAATTTTTAATTAAATCAGTATCTTTAAGTTTTAAGCCCCCACCATTAAGACTAGAAAAAACTGTTTGAGGATTATCTTTTTCTAATTCTAGCGTGACTTTTACAATATTAATTCTTTCTATCTTTTCAAGTAATGTTTTTAATTCATCAAAAGAAAAACTTTTAATCTTTTTTGTATTTAAAAAATATTTATGTGTTTTTATAATATTAGAAACAGGTAAAGAGATATTATTATTGTTAATAAAATGATTATATACTTCTCTATCTTTATTTTTATTAGATAATGATAGGCGTACTTTATCCTCTCCTTTTTGCCATTTTCTTTCAAGGAAATTATCTGATATTTTTTCTATTTCTATTTTAATATCTTCTAATTGAGAAGTTATTTCTTCATTATCTTTATCTTTTTTTAAAACTTTTTCATTTTCTTTAAATAAACTATTCAATCTATCTCTAATGGCTATAAATAAAATTGATATTGTCGTAATTCGTTGCTGTCCATCAATGATATTAATAAAATGTTTATTTTTTTCATCTTCAATATAAACAATTGAATTTAAAAAATGTGTAGAATTAGGATCTCTTAATTGAATATTTTCAATATCTTCCCAAAGTTTATATACTTCTTTATCTTTTTTAGTTGTCCACTCATAAGCTCTTTGATAAATAGGAATTAATAATTTTTTTTCCTGATTTTCTTTTAAAAACTCTATAAAACTTATCTCTTTTGCTACCATAATATTTTATCCTTTATTATATTTATTTAAATTCATAACGCTACTCCTTAACCCACTCCGTACTATTATAAGTAATTCCTATTAATGATGGTTTAATGCCTTTTATTTTTCTATTGATTGCAGTAATGGAGTTTGGGATATATAAAAATAGGTAGGGGGTATCGTCTGCTATGAGTTTGAATATTTTTTGATAGTTTTTTGCAAACTTTTGAGACTCTATGATGCTTTCTGAGTCTGTAATGAGTTTGTCTACTTGTGCGTTATGATAACCTATAAAATTAAATCCTCCTTTTTTGTCTCCATCGCTATGCCAAATACTATAGGCATCAGGGATTAGTGAGAGGCTCCAGCCCATAAGTACGGCTTCAAATTTATGAGGCATTACTACAGTGTTCAAAAAAGCCTGCCACTCCATAATGCGGATACTCATCTGAATGCCTACTTTGGCAAGTTGGTGTTGCATAATTTGGGCTGCATTAATACGCGTATCATTGCCTGTATTGCTGATAAGTTCAAATTGAAGAGGGTTGTTTGGAGTGTATCCTAGCTCTTTGAGGAGTTGTTTGGATTTGGTGGGATTATACTCTTTGGGTTTGTACTCTTTGGGGTAGACAGGAGTATCAGGCATAAAGGGACCATGGCATATTTTGCCATGTTTAAAAAATAGTAAATCAATAAGTTCTTGTTTATTGATGGCATAGGCTATGGCTTCTCTTACTTTTTTATTTTTAAATTTAGGGACTCTTAGATTAAATCCCATATAGGTATACGATTGCGAGGGCTGTTCTATCAGTTGGTAGTAGGAGTTAAACTCTTTGTTGAGTTGTCTTTGCACTTGTAAGGGGTCGAGTGAGCCTATATCTAGCTCTTTGGCTTTGAGTGTAATAAATTGAGTAGAGGGGTCAGCTATGTAGTGATAATTGATTGTTTTAATCTTGGCTACTCCATCAAAATAGTAAGGATTGGCATTGAGTACAATTTTTTCATTTACTTTAAATGGTTGTTTGAGCATATAAGCACCTGTACCAATAGGGTTTTTATTGATACTAGAGGTCATAGGATTATCCTCTTTTTCCCAAATATGCTTGGGGAGTATTCCCATCATCCATATACTCAAAGCTTTGAAATAGGGTTGTTTGTAGGTTACTCTAATGGTATATTTATCTAGGGCTTCAACTCTTTTGACATATTTAAAACTATCTTTATAGGGGGTAAGGAGTTTGGGTGAATTGAGTAGTTGATAGGTATAGACTACATCTTCTGCATCAAACTCTTGTGTATCATGCCATTGTATATTTTGGTGTAGAGTAAAGATAAGAGTTTTATTATCTTCAAAATGAAATGAGTCTGCTAAGTCACCTACAATAGTACCATTACTATCAAATTTTACAAGACCATTAAAGAGTCTATCAGAGATTTCTGCACTTGCAGAGTCTGTAGCAAGGAGTGGATTGATGCGTGAGGGAGATGCTGAAATACTAAGATGGAGCGTAGACTCTTGTGCCAAAGAGTAAAGGGTGAGTAGAAATAGTATGATAGGTAAGGTAAAAAGGTGCAAAAGAGCCTCCATATAACTTTTTATAATTGTACCATTTTTATAGTTTTTGGCTCTTTATCACTGAAAAAAAGCTCTTTAGATAATAGAAATTTATCCCTATTATAATTACAAATAATTATAAATACAAATTTGTATCGTTTAATTTTATATTAAAGAAAATTGTCCTAGAATACCAAATAGATAAATTTTATTGAAGAAAGGATAGCCATGGCACGATTAGTAGTAATGGGTGGAGGTGTTTCAGGACATACAGCTGCAACATTCGCAAGAGATATGCTAGGAAGTGATCACGAGGTGGTTGTAGTAACACCAAATAGTCAATGGAATTGGATTCCATCAAACATTTGGGTAGGTGTTGGAGGAATGACAAAAGAAGAAGTTGTCTTCCCACTTGCTCCCGTATATGAAAAAGCTGGTATTGATTATAGACAAGCAAAAGCAGTCTCTATTCATCCAGAGGGTAAAGAGGATGCAGAGACTCCTTATATTACTATTGAGTATACAGATGAGGCAAAATCTGGTGAAACAGAAGAGCTTACTTATGACTATCTTATTAATGCAACAGGTCCAAAACTAAACTTTGGTGCAACACCAGGTCTAGGTGAAGGTACAAACTTAGGTGAACATACAGTATCTGTATGTACAGCTGATCATGCCGAACATGCTAGTGATGAATTAGAAGCTTGTATTGAAAAGATGAAAAATGGTGAAAGACAAGCATTTCTTATTGGTACGGGTCATGGTATGTGTACTTGTCAAGGTGCAGCTTTTGAATATATTTTCAATATCGAACATACACTTAATGAAGCAGGTGTAAGAGATATGGCTGATATTACATTCATTACAAACGAATCATTCCTTGGTGACTTTGGTATGGGTGGTATCCACTTCAAAATGGGTGGATATGCAACTTCAAGTAAAGTATTTGCTGAGTCTTTATATGCTGAAAGAGGTATGGATTGGATTCTAGGAGCGCATGTTAATAAAGTAGAAGCTGGAAAAGTAACTTATGAATCACTTGATGGTGAGATGGATGAGCAAGAGTTTGATTTTGCTATGCTTATTCCACCATTTGCTGGTGTAGGTCTTAAAGCATTTAGCAAAGATGGTTCTGATATGACAGATACTCTATTTGCTCCAAATGGATTTATGAAAGTTGATGCAAATTATAATGCTGGTGCGTATGAGAATTGGAAAGCATCTGACTGGCCACGAACATTACAAAATCCTACATATAAAAATGTATTTGCTGTTGGTATTGCTTTTGCACCACCACATATTATCTCTAAGCCTATGAGTTCACCAAATGGAACTCCTATCAATCCTACACCTCCAAGAACAGGTATGCCGTCTGCTATGATGGGTAAAGCTGTTGCTTTGAGTGTTGTTGATATGATGAAAGGTAAGGCTACAGAGCCTACACATACAGCTTCTATGTCAGAAATGGGTGCAGCATGTGTTGCATCAGCTGGTAAAGGTCTCTTTACTGGTACTGCTGCTGCTATGACTGTTTATCCTATTATTCAAGATTTTGAAAAGTATCCAGGTACAGGTAGAGATCTTAATGGTACAACAGGTGAGCTTGGTCTTGCAGCACACTGGGTGAAGCATATTCTTCACCATGTATTTATCTGGAAAGCAAAACTTAAGCCAGGCTGGACTCTTATTCCAGAGTAAGTAAAAGTGTGTGAGGCTTTATGCCTCATAGTATAAAAATAAATTATTAGGAGAATATAATGGGATCAAAACATGTAAATCATATCGAACCATACAGTCCTCAATTTGGAACAATGATTCCAATGGGTGGGCAAAAATTTTTAAGAACTTGTGTTCTTTGGCAAATTGTTAGATTTATTGCTATCAATATTAGAATGACAATTCTTATTCTTAAAAGTCATCACTAAAATTTACTAGTATCTTATCTTTTCTTTCAGGTAAGATACAACTCTTCTAAAATATAAATCAAATAATACATCCTCATTTAATTTCTAAGTGATATAATGCTATATTATTTTATTCATATTTTTAATATAAGGAGAGTTGATGGTTCAAGAACTTATTATATATCCCGATGAAAGAATCAACATAGCTTCTGCTGATATACGACATTTTGATGAAGATTTAGACCAACTAGTTATTGATCTTAAAGATACGATAGAAGCTAATAATGCAGAAGGTTTAGCTGCAATACAGATAGCTGTACCTCTTTCTGTAGTGGTTGCAAGAGATCCTAGTGGAGAGTGGCATGAGTTTTTTAATCCACGCATTCTCAAAAGAGCGGGTAAAACTATCTCTACAGAGACATCCTTGTATTTACCAAATATCACAGAAGATATACCAAGAGATGAACAGATTACTTTTATTTATCAAGATAGACAAAGTAAACAGCACTCTATGACTGCATCAGGACACTTCTCTTATCTTCTACAACGCAAATTTGATTATACTTTTGGTGGAACTTTTGCAAATAAATTAGATAGAGATAGCCGTAAAAAAGTAGAAAAAAAATTATCTATTCAAGGAAATGTAGGAGAGTTTAATACAGATTCAAACTTTTCAAATCGAGAGTACTTTAAAAGTGCTATCAATAAACTACTCTTTTTTGAAGGTGTAAGTCTTTTTGTACCATTTTTTGATGTAACAAAGGAGACTTTGAGTGCTTGGTATAACTATGATATATTTGCAACTATTGCAACTATATTACTGACAATAGGATATTTGGTCTATGCCAAATGGGAAGCGAGTCGTGTTATATCATGTACAGGGTGTCAGGTTGTAAGCTTTACTGCTGTAGCTATTAAATATTTTGTACTTATTACAGTTTTATTTCTAGCTAGTTATTATTGGGTAAATCCTTATTAAAGGATTTACTTTGTCGAAAACTTTAAAGCCTTCTCCATAGCAATAGATTCATCTCTTCCATATATAATAATATTCTTATCTACTTTAATCTTTTTCTTTTTAATTTTATTGGGATAATCTACATAATTTAATATATGTTTTATCGTATTCATTCTAGCTTTTTTCTTGTTGTCACTCTTGACAATAGTCCATGGAGCAATTTGTGTATGGGTGGCACTTAGCATCATAAATTTGGCAAGTGTATACTCATCCCATAATCTTTGAGACTCTTTATCTACAGGAGAGAGTTTATATTGCTTAAGAGGGTCACTCTCTCTAGCTTTAAATCTTTTAGCTTGTTCTGCTTTTGAGACAGAAAAATAGAATTTAAAAATCTCAATATCTTCATCTACAATCATATTTTCAAAAGCAGGAGCATCTTTGAGAAATTTATGATGTTCTCTCTCTGTACAAAATCCCATAACAGGCTCTACCATAGCACGGTTATACCAGCTTCTATCAAAGAGGACAATCTCACCTGCTGAGGGGAGGTGTTTGGTATATCGTTGAAAGTACCATTGAGATATCTCTTTGTCGTTGGGTTTCTCTAGTGCCACTACTCTTGCACCTCTTGGATTAAGGTGTTCGGTGATTCTTTTGATTGTACCACCTTTACCTGCCGCGTCACGCCCTTCAAAAATCATTAATATCTTAAGACCTTTTTCTTTAACATAATTTTGAAATTTTAGGAGTTCAACTTGGAGTATCGCAAGCTCTTTTTCATAAAGGATGGTTTCTTCTTTTATCCAAACAGGAAGTCTTTTCTTTTTTTTCTTTTTTGCTCTCTTTTCTTCTTTTTCAAATTGTGCTAGACAGTTACTTCTTTTTTCTTCGTGAATTTGCTCATTAATATCTGTACCCTCTTGAATTTCATCTTGTAGCATATTTTCTTCTGTATTCACTTTAGCTTACTCCTTATAATTTTGTTTACTATAGTGTAACATAATGGGATATATAGAAGTGTTATCTTGAATAATGAAGGTAATTTTTGTTTGGAGATGTATCAATAATAGATATGGATGAGGATAAAACCACAAGAGAGAGCCTCTTGAGGAGTTTGGAGAAGGTATCTGCTATCTTTTTGAGAACTGCGGAGACTTTCTTGCTTTTTTCTTACCTGGTTTCTTTCTTTCAACAACTCTTGAGTCACGAGTAAGAAGACCCATAGGCTTAAGAATCAATCTAAAAGACTCTTCATACTCTACAAGAGCTTTAGTGATACCATGCTTGAGTGCATCTGCTTGAGCAGAATAACCACCACCAAGAGTAGTAGCTCTAACATTCATAGACTCTAATTGCTTAGTAGCCTCTAATGGAAGTCTTACTCTCATTTTGATAGCCTCATGACCACCTAACCATTGATCAAGAGTTTTACCATTAATTGTCATCTCTCCACTGCCTGGTGTCAACCAAACTTTGGCGATAGCAGCTTTTCTTTTGCCTGTTGCATAAATAGTAGCCATATTAGTTTCCTTTGTTTAGTTGTGCAGTATGTGGATGCTCAGATCCTGCATATACTTTAAGTTTTTTAAGCATGTGACGACCAAGAGTAGTTTTTGGTAACATACCTCTTACTGCTTGCTTATAAAGTTTTTCTGTATTGTTCTCTAGCATATCTGAAAGCTTTGTGCTTTTTGTACTACCAAAATATCCACTATGTCTAAAGTACTCTTTATCTTCTAGTTTTGCACCAGTAAATACTGCTTTTTGAGCATTAATGATAACTACGAAGTCTCCGCAATCTACATTTGGAGTAAAAGATGGCTTATGTTTACCTCTAAGAAGTGTAGCTACTTCAGTAAGAATACGACCAAAAGTTTTACCTTCAGCATCGATTAGTACCCAGTCTCTTTGTACTTCATGAGGTTTCATGACAGATGTCAATTTCATGATGATTCCTTGTTTTTGTTTAAAAGTTCGGAAGTATAGCCACTTAAGCTTAAATATTATTTAATTTTAGTTTTATTTAAGTTTTGTAGAGTAATCTTGCAATCCCTAGAGAGAAAATAAGTAGAGCTATCTCTTTGAGTTCTTTATCATATAAAAGCACAAAAAAGCCTCCAAGTACCAAAATAAACCCATGTGTGAGTGGCTTGATATACTCTTTTATCTCTTTTGCAATCCACTCTATTTGGTCTTTTGATGCGGTAATATTCACTTCGCCTTGTGCAATGTTGTGCATAGCCTGTTGGGTATCTTGTATCAAAAAAGGGGTATTTTTGATAGCCTCTTTAATAAGCTCAGTAAATCCATCTTTTGCACCAAGGGCTTTGGGGATATTCTCTTGAAGAAGTGGGAGGATATCTTTGATACCATTGAAGTTTTCTATATAAGTTGTCCCTAGCCCCTCGATGATAGCACTTACTCTAAGGATATAGATAGCATCACTAGGGAGCTTAAAGGGTAAATCTTTGGTAGACTCCATCACTTCAAATGCTAACTCTTGCATAGAGTCACTGTTGAGGTTTTCATCAGCAAATATCGCAAACATCTTGGAGGTAAATGTGGCAAGCTCTGCTGTGGGTGCTTCATAGGCTATGGTTCCTAAGCGTTTGTTGGCAGAGATATAGAGTTCGTAGTTTTGCTCATGGGCTGCTTTGATAAGCTCTATAATAGCTATGCGTGTATGGTTTGGTACTCGTTTGACCATACCAAAATCTAGCAGTATAAGCTCCCCATCGGTAGAAACCAAGAGATTTCCAGGGTGTGGGTCTGCGTGAAAATATCCCTCTATAAGCATCTGCTGGGTATAAAAATTCACAAGTTTAGCTATAAGTGGTTTGAAGTCTATATTATGTTTAAGCAGATTTTCTCTATCATCAAAACGAAAACCCTCTTCAAAGCTCATCACTAATGCACCATCACTAGAGAGAGATGGATAAGGGGTTGGAAACCTAATACCACTCTTGGCATACGCTGTAGAGAACTCTATAAGATTTTGTAGCTCTACTCTAAAGGAGACCTCCTCTTGAATCATCCGTGCAAACTCAGAGATAACAGCCTCTATGGAGTTTTTTGTATAGGTACTAAAGAGAGGCTTAAAAAGGGTATTAAAAAAACTAATAATATGAATATCTGCTTGGACTCGTTTTTGTATCCCATAGCGTCTGAGTTTGACTGCTACTTGTGTGCCATCTATAAGGGTAGCTTTGTGAACTTCTCCTATGGATGCAGATGCGATAGGTGTAGTATCAAAGAGAGCAAAGGGGTTTTTATCTCCAAAGGCTTCATTGTAGACTCTGTCAAACTCCTCTTTTTTCATAGGAGGGAGTTGGTCGTGAAGTTGTGTCAACTCATCTAAATACTCTTTAGAAAAAAAATCAGAACGAGTAGCCAAAACTTGAGCGAGTTTGATAAAGCTCGCACCCAAACTAATAACTGTCTCTTTAAGTGCTTTGGGAGAGAGGGGTTTGATACCCAAAAAGCTCTCTCTTTTTTTGATAAGTAGATAGAGTGAGAGCAAAAACCCAAAGACTCTATAGACTCTAAGGGGACTATATAAGCTTACTGTTGAGATGTCAAATCCTCTCTAAGCTTTTCTACATCCTCTTTGGTTGCAATACCAAGTTCTGCGATAGCCTCTTTGAGGGACTCTTTGAAAGCAATTTTCATCTTTTCATCCTCTTCTCTACCTCTTTGTTCTATAGACTCCAAAAGTGTTTTGGCATCATCTGCTTTGATTTTGCCTCTCTCCTCTAGTTTTGCTACCTCCTCTTCCACTCGCTCTTTGAGTAGAGCTGCTGCACCGATACCTGTATACATAATCTCTTTTAACATAGGAACTCCTTTTTTGTTATTATATCGTTGTTTAGAAGTATCTCATAGAGTTTTCATATCATTTGATACTATTTTTACTCAAAAATTTCACTTACAATGATAAAGCTATCTAAGCATACAATAGGCATCTCATCATCTTCACCATAGCCTTTGTCATAGTAGTATATACCATCTTTTTGAAGAGGCTATTATAGCATAATCACAATGGCAAGTTAAAGGCTTATTATTGGTTTTATTGTTGTTTGTTTCTTAGATTTAATCCTCGTATACATTCCTATGCAAGAGAGAGTTTCATCATTGCAAACCGACCTCTCTACCCCAAATTACGAGAAAGTACCTCTGAAACCGTCTGACTCCTACCATGTACATACTCTATATGCTCACTCTCCACATACTTCACCACCCCATCAATAGTCGTCTCAAATTCACTACATAGGTTTTCAAGGTGTGGTATCATCTCTTGCATATAGCCAAATGATTTCAGCTCATCTATGCTACTTTGATACTGCTGTGCTACATATTTCAACTCTGCATTCAGATCGTTTAGATAATCTTGTGTTGTGATACACCACCCTAATTGGTCTTCTAAACTAGCCATTGTTAACCCTTTGCATCTGATATGAGATGCTCTAATGCTTCTTCGTGTAGAGCTATCTGTGATTTGTGTTCATCTATCATACTCTGTATTGTATCTATAATCTGCGAAAACTCACTATATTTTCCTCGTAATGGAGTGATATAGTTATCCATAAATGTAGCACTCTCCATCGCATCTATCTGTCTTTTATAGCTCTCTTTGAGACTCTCTATTTTGTTTTGGAGTGTTGTAAGCGACTGTTTGAGTTGACTTACCATCTGGAGATGACTCTCATAGCTTCTGTTGTTCACTGTTGCTCCTTGTGTATCAAATTTATCCAAAGTTTGTTTTGTAAACTCTACCTCTTTGCCTTTTTTTCGTCCTCTATATTCAGAGTTTTTCTCCCAGTTCGCATATTTAAATTCACTTCTAAAAACCAAAATAGATTTCTTGGTATCATAATTATGTATATGTAAATGACACTCTCCACAAAGCATCACAGCATTTTCTACAATACCTGCTCCACCATCTTTTTTATTTAAAATATGATGTAATTCTATTTTCATAGCTTCTGCTAAATTCTCACCACAATTACCACATCTACTATCTTGCCTATAAATAACAAATTGCTTTTGACTCTCATTAAATTCTTGTGCTATATTTTATCTGTTCAAACCATCAAAAATTATCTTTTCAAGCTTGGAGACATCAGCATACTGTACGGCTTCTATAGATGCTTTAATATATTGTTCCCCATTTATGGCATTTTCATAGTTGATTGGTCTATATCCATTTTGTAATGCCAACATATCACAATAGAGTCGTGTTATCCGTCCATTGAGTTCATAGAAAGGGTGCAAAGCGATGAGTTCTCCTTGATAGTAGGCTAATCTTTGGGAAAAAAGAGACTTGTTGTCTCTGGCATTTGATAGATATTTTTCAGACTCTAACTCATCAAATATTCGTGTTGATTGTGTCTGTAGATGTTGGGCTAAACAAAATTGAGAATTTCCTTTTGTCATATTGACATCTCTATAAACTCCTGCAAACTCATAAAGTGACTCAAAAGTTTTTTTGTGCAAATCAATAAAATACTTTTCATTCAATAAAGTCTCAGAGCTAAGCTCAGACGAAAATTTATGATAGGCTTTATCTAAAAGATTTTTCTCCACAGTATGAATAAATGCAGAGTCTGTAATATCTAATTTATTTTGTGGAATATCAGTCCCCTCAATATAAACCCAACTTTTACTAAGCTGATACTTCAAGATTATGCCTTGCCATAAATGCTTCAACTTCTATTTCAAATTCTTTGGAAACAGGCTCATAGCCTTCTATTTTTTGTGAGGTTTCAACTACTTTAGCTATCTCTTTATTAGAAATTTTATAATTTTTTTGATACTCTAATTCTGCCTCTATATCATAATCATCAATAGCAGGTATATGATTATGATTTAAAAGCTTCATAAAAGTATAAATATCCATATCCAAAAATTTAGCCCCTTGCGAGATAGATATTTTATGACTCTTACAAAGCTCTAGTGCCAACTTCTGTTTCGCTAACTCTACTAAGTTTTGTTTACTCTCATTGATACTCAAAAATAGTTCATCTGGTATCTCTATGGCTAGTTGCATTTTTTGCTCCTTTTATTTATATTTTAGCGTATCTTTCAAGTTTAACTCTCGTATGCATTTCCACGCAGGAGAGATTGTGAAAGAATTTATTATATTTTTTGTAGGGTGCCGATTTATCGCACCTTATATAGAGTAAAACTACTAAAAAACAAGCTTTTTATAATAGAAATATTGTTTTTAAGGTGCAATAAATTGACACCCTACAGTTTTTTCACAGTCTCAGGATCGATGGGAACGAGCTAAAAATCTCACTATAAATATATTTTATTTCTATTTCATCTTTTAAATTAAATCACTTACTTGTATATATAAGTCTTTTAAATGTTCATGAGACATATCTAAAATTGGTTCATACATAAAAGAGTTTAAATGAATATTTTCAGGAGTAATCAAATTTACTAATTCTAAGGTATTTAATATATTTTTCTCTGTAATTAACTCATCATTTTTAATTTTTTTAAGGAGTTGAGATGTTTGATATTTTTTAAGATTGCTAACAAATTCTTGATTATTTATTTTTAATATCATATATTCTTCTGCCTTAAGTCTAATAGCAATAGATAAAACAATTTTTTTCTCTAATTCAACTTCTTCTATAGTAGAAGATTCTTTAATTTCATCAGCTTTTTCATAGATTAAATCATAAACTTTTTTGTCAAGAGGGGTAATTGAAAAAGTAGTAGTAGTATGTAAAATGTGTTTTATCATATCTTCTAAATCTGAGATACTAATATTTTTTGTAGTATCTTTTATATGAAGTAATTTAGTTAATTTCTTTTCAATATCTTTATTACCTATGTACTCTGCAAGGTTTCTAATAAATGGAATAATAGCAATTAAAATTATTTCATTTTTATGAAATTTATTTTTCCATATTTCAAAAGGATTGCTAGTTTTATTTTTACCTGCATCTAAAAGTTTAATTTCATGAATATTTTTTTGTACCATAAATGAATTATGCCATTTACTACTTTGCATAACTCTACTTTGTACTGTCCTAAAGAAATCAAAATTATGAGTTAAGATAATTTGATAAAAATACCCTACCTCTGTAATCTCTTTTATATACTCAATTATTGCATATTTATTTTTATAATCAAAAGAATCAACAATATCATCTAAAATAAAAAGTGTTTTTTGTTCGTTTTTTTCACGAGATTTAACTTCAAAAATTATATTTAATAAATATAAAGCTCGTAGTTCACCTTGACTTAAAATATCAATTTGATGTAAAGAGTTTTTATCTAAAGTAACATGATTTGTATCATCTTCAAATTTAAATTTCATTACTGGAATAGTATATCCTAATACCATACTCTTTTTATTTTCAATATAAATTTTATAAGGAACACAAAATCTATTTTCAAACTCTTTTACAACAGCTTCCCATTTTGTACTTTGATTATTTGCTTCTTCTTCAATTTCAGAAATTCTTTCTTTATTTTTTTCATATACTTCCAATAAATCAATAACTTCATCTTTTTTATCTCTAAGATAACTTTTCCATAATAATATTTTTAAACTTTCATATTTTTCTTTAGTTAGATAAGGGATTAATGCTGGGTATTTTTCTAAAATATCTTGAAAATCTTTTATAGCCTTTACTCCTTGACTAATTTTAGCTTCAATCTCTTTTAGTTTATCATTTGTCAAAATTTTATTTTTTTCATTAGATATAATAGTAGAAAAATCTTCTGAATTTGTAATTTTATCTTGATGACCATTTAATAAAATTATATGGTTTGCTTCAAAAAACTTTTCACTTTTAGTAGATTTAATTATATTTTCTGCTTTAAGTGGATTAAATCCACCCTCTTGAAAATAAGAAGACTCTTTAATCAAGTCATTATATTTTGTAGAATATTCGTTAATATTTTCAATAATTTCTTCACTATTCAATAAATCAACAACTTTTGGATGATATATATCATTGTATTTAATGTGAGAAAGTTCTTTTATATCAGTATTAAAATCAATATTTTCTAAAAGATGAAAAAATGAAGTATCTTGAAAATCATTAACTAATCTTTCCTCAATATCAACTCTTTTTATACCTGATACTCTATTTAAGTTTGAAATTAAGGATTTCTTTTTACTTAAAATCTCTTCATTTAGTTTATTATATTCAGTCATTGAGTCTATATCAACTAGTAATGTTAAAAGTTTTGTAGATTCAAATTTACTATTCATAGATTCAATAACAAATATTTCTTCTTTAGTAATATTATTTCCATCAGCATCTACAATACAAATAGCTTCTTTAGCATGTAATCCATCTTTTGGTAATTTTCCTCTACTTAAATCTAAAAATGTTTTAGCAAAAGAAGTTTTCATTGTTCCATTAGGTGCATATATAGCTATTGCTCTACCTTTTGAAAAATCAAATTCGTGTGTTAGATTATTAATACCATAACAATTTCTTAGCTGTACATTTAACTTATTCAAGAATATTCACCCCAATCTCTAGCTATAGACCAATCTGTTTCCCATGATATATAATCAGATGGTTCAAACTCTTCATCTAATTTTATTAAGCTAAATATTTTACTTTCTTCTAATGCTAAATTATGACGACCATCTAAATCAAATAACTGATATTTATCTATAGGATTCTTATCTCTTTTATTGGGTGCATAATCAAATGGTATACATTTTCTAGTTCTATTTGTATCATCTTTTTTTGAATAAAACTCAACTTCAATAATCTTTTTTTCGTGTATTGCTTCTATAAACTCTGTTCTCATTAATTAATCCTCGTATAATACTTAAATGTAGGTTCGATTTTATCGAACAGAGCTTAAATATATATCCTACCGATAGAAGCCAATGAGGTAATCGGTGTAGCATATCCACCAAACTATCAGCATCATCAAAAACCTCACTCATCTCTCTATCTGAGTAATCAAATAGTAGATTTGAGTGAGATTAATATAGAATCATCTATTTGTATGCTTGGTAGAGTTGTTGTTTGTATTTTTAGCTCCTTTTGTTTTATTGTAGGGTATCTTTTAAATCTATCTCTCGTATAATGTGAATATTTAATGTTACAAAAGGCTATAATAGACTTCTATTTTAAAGTATACCGTGTTTGTAGCTAAATCTTTACTTATTTATTATGTATAATATATTAATCTTAAGATTCAAAAGGAATTTTATATGAAAATTTTATTAAACTTGATTATTGCTTCTATTATATTCTCAACTATAGCTATCTCTGAAGAGGATGAAGACCTCGAAGCAAAGGTAACTAAAATAATAGGAACCCAAGCCGAAAAGTTAACAGAAAAGAAATTTGCAGGTTTAAACTTTAGTGTAGGTGTATCTTTGACTGTAAATGCTGATAGTGAGGATAGAATAAAAGATGCTACAGTAGTCAATAATATAGTTCGTGTAACCAAAGAGAACAATTATATTCCACGAGTTATGCTAGAAGCTCACTACTTTTTTAAAGGTGATAAAAATAGTTTTTTTGGTGATGAGATTTCAGGAGAATTACTTAGTCGTTTTTCTGCTGAAAACAAGTGGGGAATTGGTCCATTTGTGGCTATTGAGTCATCTGCGGAGAATATTATTAATGCTGTTGCTCTGGGTGTAATGGTAGGTTTCAAAAAAAATAGTGATCAAACTGATACAAGTAGTTGGAATTTTGGTCTAGGTGTAGTTGTAGATCCTAATGTACAAATACTAGGAGAAGGATTATATGCTGACCAACCTTTACCTGTAGGTGAAACAGAGGTAAGATTTATGGAAAAAAGCCAAGTAGGTGTGCTTATCCTAAGCTCTTATAATTTTTAGATATGACAAATAATCATACGCTATTAATTATAGCCCATGGCAGTCGTAAAGCATCATCAAATGATGAAGTAATTGCTGTAGTATCCAAAGTCAAAGAGAGGCTTAAAGAGAACTATTTTAGTGTAGATGCAGTATTTTTAGAATTAGCTACACCCTCAATAGAAGATGGTATTAAAAGTTCTGTTGCCAAAGGGGCTACTACTATTGTTTTCCTTCCATATTTTTTGTCTGTTGGGAGACATGTTAGCTCTGATATACCAGAGATTATCAAGAATCAACAAGAGCTTTATCCTGATATAACATTTAGAGTACTCCATCATCTAGGAAGTGAAGAGGGTATCCTCTCTCTTTTATCTGATATGGCATTGGAGGGCTTAGAGTAGGTTTACACCTTTATCTTCTGCCATTCGCCTTTGTCAAAGGTTTTCCAGAGCCATAAGGCTTTGACTGTGGTGTCTGCTATCATAGCTAGATAGACAAAGAGTATAGATTCAAAATACCAAGAGAGGAGAAAAGCAGGGATGATTCGTACAAACCATAATGAGATAAGGTTGATACGAAGTGTTTGTTTACTAGCTCCTGCTCCTCTTAATGCTCCTGAGAGTACAAAGTTAAAAGCTAGAGGTATTTGAGAGACTCCTACAATGCGTAGATAGAGACTTGCCTCTTCTATGGTTTTGGCATCATCGGTAAAGAGCCATACTATTTTTTCTGGAATACCAATCATAAAAAATGATATAAAAAACATAAATCCTGAAGTGTATTTGAGTACCAAAAGTACATCTTCTTTGGCTTGATGAGGTTTTTTGGCTCCTAGACCTTGACCCATAAGAGCCATAGCAGCTATAGTAAACCCAATTCCTGGCATAAACGCCAAGCCCTCTACTCGTAATCCTATCTGATACCCAGCTAAAGTTTCTGTGCCATACTCTGCAATAATAAGTGTAAAGAGCATAAACGACCCAAAGGTGAGAGACCGTTCTATAGATGCAGGTATGCCTACTTTGAGAGCCCTTTTGAGTAGAGCTGATGAGTAGTGCCAATAGGGAGAGTAGGGCATTTTGTTTTTGACATAGAGTATTATATAGACTATAAGCTCTAAGCCATTAACAATAACTGTAGCTATACCAGCCCCTACCACACCTAATGGTGGCATACCAAAGTGACCAAATATAAGTATATAGTTGAGTATAATATTTAAGAGTATAGAGAGGAGTTTGATATACATAGGGGTTTTGGTCTCTCCACAAGCATGTAACGCAGAGATAAATACCATTTTAATAAATATAAATGGCATCATAATAGTAAGCACTTGCACATACTCACTCCCCAAGGCAATAACTTCAGGAGCGGTATTAAACCATATATAGAGTTTAGCAGATAGAAAATACCATAGAAGAGAGATAGGAAGACTCAAAAAGAGTGCAAAGCGTAAAAGAGTAGAGAGTCCCATACTTGCTCGTTGTATCTGACCTGAGCCTATAAATCGAGAAAGAAGTGCATTTGTACCTACATGAAGCAGTGTCATTACTGCAAAGACAAGCATTAAAGATTGTAATCCCAACCCCACAGCAGCCACGGCAAAGGCTGATATACGACCAACCATAATAAGGTCAGTAATCACTTGAAGCATATCAAGCAGAGAGTTAATTGCTGCTGGAACAGCCATGTTTAGGATTTTTTTATGTTTTTTTGGAAGGGTTAGATTCATCTATTGTATATTCATAAGTTGTGCTAAAAGGGCATAGAGTATAACTATAATCATAAAAGACCAAGTAGTCATCCAACCTATAGCAGAGAGAGCTTTGCCTTGATCATACATTTGTTTACATCTATAAAGAATATAAGGATATAAAAAAACTGCAAAAATTGTAGGTAATAAGATTATATAAGAGACATTTAATTCCTCTATAGCTAATTGCGTAGCTATAAAGATAGTATAGATAAAACCATAAGTTATAAGTAATAAAAACAACTCTAATGCTATAAAGAGTCTTTTAATCTCTTTTATTCTCTTTTGGTTATACATCTACTAAAATATCATTCCATCAACTGGTGAAGATGCTGTAGCAAATGGTCTTTTTGGTATTCTTCCTGCTTCAAAGCTCATTCTTCCTGCGATAACTGCATGTTTCATAGCTTCTGCCATTAGCATTGGGTTTTTTGCTTGTGCGATTGCTGTATTTGTAAGTACACCATCGGCTCCAAGTTCCATAGCCACACTCGCGTCACTCGCACAGCCAATACCAGCATCAATAATCATAGGCACAGAGATTGCTTCACGGATAAAGTGAACATTAAATTTATTTTGAATTCCAAGACCACTTCCAATAGGAGATGCCAAAGGCATAATAGCATCTGCACCAGCATCTTCTAATCTTTTTGCCATAATAGGGTCATCACTTGTATATGCCATAATAGTAAAGCCATCTTTTGATAAAACTTCACATGCTTTGATAGTCTCTAATACATCAGGATAGAGAGTCTTTGCAGTATCTCCAATAACTTCTAGTTTAATCAAATCAATACCTGTAGCCTCACGAGTGAGTCTAAAGAGAGTAATAGCCTCCTCAGCCGTTACACATCCAGCAGAGTTAGGCAAAAATTTTACGCTTGTGTCTTTGAAGTAGCTCATTAAATTCTCTTCATTAGGGTTTGTGATATTTACCCGTCTTACTGCTACAGTAATAAGCTCACTGCCACTTGCCAAAGTTGCATCAAGAGTGGTTTGGAAACTATCATATTTTCCACTACCTACAATCAGCCTACTGCCTAATTCATATTTTCCAATTTTTAATATTCCGCTCATTTTTTATCCCTCATTATTTGTTTAAAGGGTTATAGCATATCGCTATTTAAAACTTTCTTATATATTATTTATGAAGCCATAGCTCTTGAATTTCTTGAGCATTTGATGGTTTATGATACAAATATCCTTGAATTTCATAACAACCATTTTGAACTAAAAACTCTTTTTGTTCTGCTATCTCTACACCCTCTGCGATAACTGAGAGATTTAGCCCTTTTGACATAGAAATAATAGTTTTTACAATCTCTGCATCATTACTATTTTTTGGAAGATTTTTAATAAAAGATTGATCTATTTTTAATTTATTTATGGGAAGCTTGGTAAGGTAAGAGAGTGAAGAGTACCCTGTACCAAAATCATCTATAGCTAGTTTTATACCTAAATCATTAAGTGTTTGCAGTGTTTTAATGGCTTCATAGGGGTTTCTCATAATTTGCCCCTCTGTTACTTCAAGATTTATCCAAGAGGCATTAGCTCCACTTTGTTCTATTATTTTTTGTATTTTTTGTATAAAATCTTTTTGTTCTAATCGTAAAGGTGAGAGATTTAAAGAGATAATACCTGGGCTAAATCCTTCTTCATACCATTTTCTAAATTGGACTAATGCTTGACTCATTGCCCACTCATCTAGCTGTACAATAAAACCTGTATCTTCTGCTAGCGGTATAAATTTAGAAGGAGAGATAATCCCCATTTTAGGATGATGCCATCGCAAGAGAACCTCCATACCAAGGAGTTTGTCATCTCTTGCATCTATTTGGGCTTGATAATATACCTGCATTTGATTTTTCTTTAAAGATTGGCGTAATTGCGTCTCTAGGGTAACTCGTTCTAATGCTTTTTTGGTCATATCTTCGGTATAAAATTGATAATTATTCCTCCCACTCTTTTTGGCTTTGTACATGGCTGCATCGGCATTTTTTAGAAGTATTTCTGATTCTAGTCCATCGTTAGGATAAACAGATATACCAATACTCATAGTAATATACAGTTGATGTCCATCTACTACAAAAGGCTCTTTGAGTGTAGTCATTATTTTTTGTGCAATAGTTGTAATATTATTAATATTTTTTATATTATCCAAAACAATAGTAAACTCATCACCACCTTGTCGTGCTACTGTATCACTTTTTCGGATACAGTTTTTGAGTCTATGTGAAACGAGTTTAAGGAGCATATCCCCAATACTATGCCCCAAAGAGTCATTAATCTCTTTAAAATGATCTAAGTCTATAAATAGAATTGCTACAATTTTATTGTATTTTTGTGTATCTTTGATAGCGTTATTTATACTATCTACAAATAATAATCGATTTGGTAAGTCTGTTAGCCCATCATGCTGTGCTTGGTGTTGAAGAGATTGTTGTACTTTTTTAAGTTGGGTAATATCCATACCTGAACTCAATAGCCCTATACAGTTTTTCTTCTCATCAAAAAGTAGAGAACTTTGAAAACTAAAAAATATCTTTTGACCATCTTTACTAATAAGATGGTGTTCAACAGCCTCTTTTGGTAGTTGATCCATAGTAATAAGCGTACCAAAAAGAGATTCTATATTAGAGGCTATCTCTGGAGGTAAAATAGCTTGCTTAAACCAATTTTTCCCTAATAACTCCTCTTCTTTATAGCCTAATAGCTCTTCTCCTTTACGGTTAAGCATTGTAACTCTTGCTTTTGTATCAAGGGCTACAAGGAGAACATCTACAGTATCTAAATAGAGTTCCCCTTTGTCTCGTTCTCTCTTATATGCCTCTTGAATTTTGATAAGTTCCGTAAGGTCTACATGAGTACCAACCAATCTTGTTGCTTTCCCATTTTTATCTATGACTTTATTTGCTCTAGATAAAAGAGGAACAAAATGACCATCTTTATGTTGCATTCTAAAGTTGATAGAGAAACGGTCTAATATATTATTACTTTGAAGGTAACGATTAAGTTCATCCCAAGATGCTTTTATATCATCTGGATGGATAAGCCTCTCCCATGATTGAAGTGTATTTTCAATCTCTTTGTCTGTATATCCCAAGATAGCTTTCCACCTAGGGGAGTAGTAGACATGACTTGTAGTAAGATCCCAGTCCCATAATCCATCATTACTTCCTTCTAGTGCAAAAGAGAGTCTCTCTTGAATATTTTTATTAATCTGTTCTAACTTTGTACGCTTTTGAATCTCTATACGCATTCGGTAACTCCAAGCAAATAGAATAAGTAAGAGGACACCTAAAACAGCACTTACTTGCCAAAGTAAAGTATTATTAGTTTTTATTATATAATTATTCTTTATCCATTTATCTACTATTTTATACTGTTGCTCTTTTGTAATAGCATAAAGTGCTTTATTGATAATGCTATGGAGTATAGGTTCTTCTTTGGCAACAAATAAGGTTAGGTGCATAATAATATCTGTTTTTCCAACAACTTTAAGCGTATGTAATTGCATATCTTGAATAGTATAGCTAGCCAAAGCCATAGTGCTTAATATTGCATCAAAATCTCCTTTGGCAACACCATTAAGCCCCTCTTGAATATTTTGGACTTCTATAAATTTAATTTGAGGATATGTTTTGAAAATATCAGAAGTATAACCATAATCTTTGATAATAGCTATTTTTTTGTCTGCTATCATTGTAAGGTCTTCAACATAATCTTGTTTAATATCCATAATAATTACTATGGGATTATGGATATATGCATCAACAGGCTTAAATTTTTGATTTAAAGTATTATCAGCTATATCTCCAGATATTACTTTGACACCATCACTCATAGCAAGTTCTATGGAGTCTTTCCATAACTTTGTAGCGATAGGGTTAAAAGAGAGACCACTAATTTTTTGGATAAGTTTAAGGTGTTCTGCTACGATACCTACATAAGTACCATTAGATTCAAAATACTCATAAGGCATCCAATTAGGATCACCAGTAAAAGAGATAGATGGATTTTCTTTAATCCATTGTTTTTCCTTATTTGTAAGTTGCAGTTTAATACTAGGTATATTTTTTAGAACTCTATTTATAAAAAGATAATCAGTACTCTGATTTTTATCTACTTTGTTTTGGTATATCAAGTGTTTGAGTGTTTTTAATACAAATTCTTCATTAATTTCACCTATTTCATAAAGATGCGTTAACATTAAATTTTTTGTACTATTTGCTTCGTATATAAGATGTGCAACGGTCTTATCTCTTTGATATTTTTTATGTATAAGGTTTGCAACCTCTTCAATATGAGAAAGAGCATATAACCAACCTTTTTTACTTGCTTCTAAAAAATTCTTTACTTGTTGAGGATTCTCTTTGAGTTTTTTTGCTGATGAGAATAGATTAATAGCATTTGTAGAAAAACCATAAGCAACAGGATCTATAATATTGTAAGGTATATTTTTCTTATCAAGTTCATAAAGTTCATTCGACCTAAACCCTGTGATAGCATCTACTCTTTTATTAATAAAATCATTAATATTAAAAGATGGCTTTAGAAAGTTAATTTTTTTATTGTTGAGATTAAAATAATCTAATAAAGTTGTAAGAGAGCTATTATATCTATTCCCCTCACTCATCATTACACTTTTGCCTTCTAAATCAAGCATTGATTTGATATTGGGTTGTGTAATCAAGACTAAAGGAGAGCGTTGAAAGTAGCTAGCAAGAAGTGTGACTGCATTGAGTTTTTTATTATTATAAGCAATAATACTATTATTAATTCCAAAGTCTATAACTCCTTTTTCTAAATCTTGGATAATATTACTATTGTTATACTCTAGTATCTCTACATCTAAGCCAACATCTTTATAGAAACCATACTCTTTTGCCACTATAAAACCTGCAAACTGGAATTGATATTTCCATTGGAGTTGTAATTTAATTTTTTCAAGAGAGGGTTCTGTAGCATTCAATATAGTATTAAAAAAACTCATTATTAGGATAATCTTTATAAGTATATTTTTCATAATACTCCTTAATGGAATATTATATAAAATATGCTTTAAAATATCTATTAAAAGTTAGTAATTTTTTTTGAGCTTCAGTTATTTCTATTACTTCAAATTTTATTTTTGAACCTATATCTGCTTGGGCTAACTTATAACAATCTATAGGAAGAACAGTCCCAATCTTTGGATACCCTCCTATGGTTTGTCGTTCTTTAAGTAGTACTATTGGTTGTCCGTCTTTAGGTATTTGTATAGAACCAAAGGCTATCCCTTCTGAGATAATATCACTTGTACTAGGAGTAATAGCTTGCCCTTGAAGTCTATATCCCATTCTATCACTTTGTAGGGTTATCTCATACAAGGAGTTAAAAAACTTTTCTTTCATTTTTTTAGAGAAATATGATTCTTGATAGCTTAATAAAACACGCAGTATAAGGGGGCTTTGATGCTTTTGTATCTTTGAAACTACTCTATAAATATGATAAGAAATAGAAGGAATACAGACCAAAAAATCCCCTCTTTGTAGTTTTGTTCCTATATTCTCTTTGAGTGTAGTTGCATAACTCTTATACTTTTTTTCTAAGACAAAACTATCTTTTACCGCAAGATAAGCTCTTTGCCCTGATATTCGTTTTTCAAAAGAGAGTATATCACCTATTTGGATCTGATGCGTTTGCCATATTGGCTGAGAGATACCATTAATCTTGAAACTAAGATCTGCTCCTGTGATAGCAATCTGTATCTGTGCAGTTGCTTGGAGTTTGAGACCTGTCATTAGCTCTATAGCATTATGGTTGTGATTATTGAGTAACATTTGACAGCAAAGATAAGCATATTCATCCATAGCCCCTGAGTGACAAATCCCTAGATGTGTATACCCATAGCGTCCTCTATCTTGTATCGTAGCAAACATTCCAGCATTTAGTACTAATAATCCATTCATGATAAGCTCACAAACTGTATACTATCACCCACTTTAAAGCTCTTGAAATTATTAAAATCTGTATGTCCTATGATATTCCATCCACCTGCTGAATCTTGAGGATAGATAGCTGTTTGGTGCTCTGCAATAGCTACAGATCCTTTGGAAACCTTGGTTCTAGGAGTGGCTATTCTAGGAGTAATAATCTGCTGAGGAACAGTTGCAAGATAAGCAAATCCAACCATAAAACCAATGGCATAAACACGATAAACAGTTTGTGTATGAAGCTCTATTACCTCTTCTATAGACAAGTTATTTATTTTTGCTACTCGTTCTAGGTCAATGCCTACAGTTGTATTATACTGTGTAGGTATTTTTATGAGTTTATTTGAATAAGAGACAATAGTTGTATCTTTGGAGTCTGTTACAAGAGTTTTTCTAACTATATTTTGTATACTTTGATAGTCATAGAGCATAATATCATACTGTATTAGTAAAGAGTTATAGGAAGGAGTTATATCTATTACTCCTTCTATAGGTCTAAGAAGTCTGTATGCTCTTTGGACTTGGTCAAGTATATTTGGGCTGATAGACTTTTCAAAATAGATGATAAGTGTATCAACAGAGCTTATATGTAGAGTCATCTCTAAGCCTTGCTAATGCCTTTATAAGCTCTAGAGCTGATTGATTGTCCCCATGGACACAAAGGGTATCTGCTTTAAGTTTGAGTTTTTTACCACTGATACTTTTGATATTTCCTTTTGTAAGTAGTCGTTTTACTTGTTTGAAGACCCGTTTAGTATCAGTGATTACTGCACCCTTTTTTTGCCTAGCAAGCAAAAAGCCTTCATCTGTATATGCTCTATCTGCAAAGAGTTCAAAAAGTAAAGTAATACCATATTTTTTTGCCAAAGTTTCATAATATATATTTTTGCTAGAAGAGAGTATCATAAGTTTGATAGATACATCATATTTGGAGATAGCCTTTGCTATAGATTTAAATATCTCCTCATCTTGCATCATAGAGTTATACAATGCTCCATGTGGTTTGAGGTAGCTTACTTTAGTACCATAGCTTTGACAAAGAGCTTCCAACGCTCCCAATTGGTATAAAATCAAAGAGACTATCTCTTCATTACTGCAAGCCATATTTCTACGACCAAATCCAACTAGATCAGGATATGATGGATGTACTCCTATCTCTACACCATGTGCTACAGCACTTTTGATGCTACGATGCATAGTCACAGGATCTGATGCATGAAATCCACAGGCTAAATTTGCCATATCTATATAGGGCATTATCTGCTCATCAAACCCCATAGTATAGATACCAAAACTCTCACCCATATCACAGTTTAGTTTGATATTCATCTCTTTAGCCTCTTTTTGTTTATAATTATAATCAACTTCTTTTATAGTTCTACTAATCTTTTTATCTATTAAAATGATAAATATAATAAAAACAGTGTTTTTCTTAATTTATAGCATAATTTAGAGTAAATTATCTTAATGCTATGTTAATGCTATATTTCAATGCCATAATACTAGAAGAATAATTTAATACTATATTATTAAAATATATAATGGAATATATGATGAAGATAGCGATTATAGATACTGATTTTTATTTTGCCAATAAAATAATAATAAAAATGAATCGTAATGAATATAAAACAGAATATTTTTCTTCTATACATAGTGCTATAGATAATGCTAGACAAAGTGATATATATCTTCTTTCTACAGATTTTTATGATAAAGAAGAGTGTATACAATTTTTTAATATATTTAGAGATAAAGTGGTCATCTTGATGGCAAGTTACTACAGTGAGCTTACTGTACGGTTTCCGTTAGATTTAGGAGCTAATGATTATGTAGTGAAGCCTTTTCGTATGGAAGAGTTAGAACAAAAAATAGATTATTTTCGATTAAAAGCATCTAATGATAGTTATCAATCTTATATACAATACTCTCTACAAGAGATAGATATTCCGTCTTCTTTTGCAAGGCAAATACAAGTGCCTATGATTATTCTTACAAATCATATTATTTTTATTGATAAGCTTGTTTTGGAATATACACAAAAAAATAAGAGAGTTTGTAGTTTTATATCTATCTCTTCAAGTGATTGGAAATCAAAAATTATTCAATCTAAACTATCAGATTTTCTTTATATCTCTAATTTACAACTCTTGAACCAATATAGTAGAAACATTCTTTTAAATATGTTGAAAAATAGAAAATTTATCATCTCAACAACGCTACCCATCAAAACAATATACCCTATGGTTGAACTCAATAGTGACATTCCATTATATGAGTCAAGTACTATTATGAGTATTGAAGAGTATATACAGTTTATTATTAAAACTTTTCAATATAAACTTACTGATACTGAAATAGCTAAAAAGTTAGATTTTTCACGCAAAAGTTTATATGCAAGACGCAATAAATATGCTATTTACAAAAGTAAAACCAACAATAAAAGGATGATATCATAATGAAAAAAATATTTTTACTTATAGGTGCACCAGGCTCAGGAAAAACAACAGATGCAAGTATGGTTGCCAAAAGACATAGTGATCACATAGTACATTACTCTACAGGGGATATGCTTAGAGAAGAGGTGGCTAAAGAGAGTGAATTAGGTAAAACTATTGAGAGTTTTATTGCCAAAGGAGCTTTGGTGCCTCTAGATATTATTTTAGATACGATAATGGTTTCTATTAAAAATGCACCAGCTGATGTTATATTAATTGATGGGTATCCACGAAGTGTTGAGCAGATGCTTGCTTTTGATAAAATTATAGCACAAGAAGAAGAGATTTCATTAGTTTCTGTTATTGAAGTAAATGTAAGTGAAGAGACCGCTAGAGAACGAGTAGTAGGGCGAATAGCTGAATCTGAAGTAATTCGAGCAGATGATAGTATGGAGGTTTTTAACCATAGAATGCAAATTTATACAGAGCCTCTAGCCCAAATTCAGGACTTCTATAAAAGAAAAAAATTGTTAAAAACTTTTAATGGTGAAAAAAGTATAGATATCATTGTAAGCTTGATGGAGATTTATATATTAGCTAGAAGATGATACCATTTGAATAAATATTATTTTTAAAGGAGATACTATGACACTTATTGAACTATTTACAGATTATGTAAGAAATAAAAAAAGTTTAAAAAAGTATGTGGAAAAAAGAAAATCTATTGATGCTAGGGGTGAATTTAATGATAAAACACTTTTGCAAGCCCAAGAAGACTTAGAACGGTTACAAAAAGATAATCCAGAGGTATACCAGTTGATGTATGATACGCTAGATCAATATTATGAAGAGGATAATGGATATACTGTAGAGTATCCTATTGACTTTATTCGTGAGATTTTAAAAATATATCAAAATCATATTCCAGCACAAGAGGTATATGAGTCTTATAAAAAAGGTCTTGACCATCCTTGTCGTGACGCATAAGATAGGTTCAACACCTATCTCATGCTTTTTATTTCATTTTTTGAGCCATTTTGATATAAACATGGAGTATATCAAGTGCAGCAGGAGTAACTCCTGAGATTTGTGAGGCAGAAAAGAGAGTAGGTGGAAGTATATTTTGAAGTTTTTCTACTATTTCATTACTTAAGCCTGAAACTTTTGTAAAATCAAACCCATCTGGTATTTTGATTTTGAGCATATCTTTCATTCTATCAATTTGAAGTTGTTGTTTTTGAATATATCTACTATATTTAGCTTCGATAATAAGCTGTTCTATCACATCATCACTATATTTATCAAAGTGAGGAAGAAGTGTGATTACTTTTTGTGTATCAAACTCACCTCTACCTAAGACATCAATCCAATAAGTTTTATCATTAATTTTTATTTGACCTATCTGCTCTAATTTAGCTAAAAACTCTTTTGTTGGTGTGGCATACTCTTTTTTAAGATAGCTAAGAGCTTCTGTTAGAGCCTCTTTTTTGGCATTTACTTTTAAGGCATACGCATCATCCAATAACCCCAAAGATATTCCATAACTAGAGAGTCGAATATCTGCATTATCTTCACGCAATAGTAGTCTATACTCTGCACGACTTGTAAACATACGGTATGGCTCTTTTGTGCCTTTTGTGACCAAATCATCTATAAGTACACCTATATATGCTTCATCTCTGCCTAGTATAAATGGCTCTTTGCCTTGGAGTTTTAGGGTTGCATTGATACCTGCCATAAGCCCTTGGGCTGCTGCCTCTTCATATCCTGTGGTACCATTAATCTGCCCTGCACAGTATAAACCTGCTATTTTTTTGGTCTCTAGGGTATGTTTGAGGTCTGTTGGCTGTATAAAATCATACTCAATAGCATATCCATAACGGACTATCTTGGCACTCTCCATCCCCTCTATAGAGTGAATCATCTCTAGTTGTATATCTGTAGGCAAAGAGGTGCTTAATCCATTGATATAGTACTCTGTCGCCTCTAGGGTTTGTGGCTCTACAAAGATTTGATGGCGTGGTCTCTCTCTAAAACGGCTTACTTTATCCTCTATACTTGGACAATACCTAGGACCTACACCCTCTATCTGTCCAGAAAAGAGAGGGGCTCTATGAAAGTTACTCTCTATAAGTGTATGTGTCTCTTCATTGGTATAAGTAACATGACAAGGGAGTTGTTTGGGATTAAAACTCTCTTTTGGGGTACGAAATGAGAATGGTTGAGGAGGTGTATCTCCACCTTGTTCTTCTAATCCATCAAAATTAATACTTTTCCCATCTATCCTAGCACAAGTTCCTGTTTTGAGTCTGCCTATATTTAGACCCAAATCACGCAGATACTGGGCAAGTTCTATAGAAGCAAACTCTCCTTGTCTTCCTGCTTTTTGTTGCTGTTTTCCAATATGAATAGTCCCATCCAAAAAAGTTCCAGCAGTAATAATAACTTTGGAGGCTTCATAAAAATTATCTAATTGTGTCTCTACCCCTTTGATACTGTTCTCTTCTATGCTAAGAGCTGTTACCATCTCCTGTTTGACATCAAGGTTCTCTGTGTTCATAACAACTTCACGCATATAGATACGGTATCTATCCATATCTATCTGAGCGCGTGAACCTCTCACAGCTGGTCCCTTGGAGGCGTTGAGTATACGAAACTGGATTCCTGTAGCATCTGTGGCTAGTCCCATTTGACCACCCAAAGCGTCAAGCTCTTTGACCAAATGTCCTTTGGCAAGTCCCCCTATAGCAGGATTACAGCTAGAAGCCCCTATCTGTTCGGCTAATATGGTAATAAGAAGTGTTTTTGCTCCCATTCTAGCCGATGCTAACGAAGCCTCAACTCCTGCATGTCCACCACCGATGACGATTACATCATATTTCATTATTTGTCCTGATTTTTTCGCTATTATAGTAAGTAACCTCTTAGGCTACTCTTGAACTCTCTGTACTGTAATATCTCCAAAGAGTAATACATCTTTGAGTATGGCTTTTTGAGTTATACCCTCTTTGTCTATATAGAGTTGGAGTTCTCCTTGGTTACTTGCAAATATTTTTTGATGAATAATGGCAGAAATATTCCAATAGTTAGCTTTTTGAGATAAGGCAGGAACTACAATCTTGACTACACCATTTTGTTTTTCTGCACCTACTGCTTGAAAATTATAGATAGCCTGTTTTTCTCTATTTGTGATAAGTGACGCAATATTAAAATAGAGTGTTAAGAGGTCATTTGTGCTATAAAATGCTAATACTCTTTGGTTTGTATAAAAAGTTTTGCCATTTTGAGATTTGATATATTTTTTGGTTACTTTTTTTGTTTTATGATTTATACTATATCTCTTTTGACTTTTTTTGCCTTTATAGAGTTTTGTGACTTGATAAGTGTTTGATATAAATAGACCATTTTTTAGAGAACCTTTACTCGTATGTATCTCTTTTCTTCCTCCACTCATATTTTTTGCCAAGCCTGTAGCTTCGCCTTCTATCTCTATGCCATAGCTATTTTTATCTGTATGTAAATGTGCCAAAGCTCCGCCAACTTTTCCAAAGATACCAAAACTTATTTCATATTTTATATGAAGGTCTTTAGCATGTATAAAAGTACTGAGTAAAACTATCCAAAAGAGAATTAATTTATTTAACATTATTGTAATCCTTGTCTTAAAAGTATAGCTTATTTTGGATAAAATGCTATAAAAAGTAGTAAAATGCCCCAAACACTTATCGTTGAAAGAAATGAAACGGAACAAACAAATCTAATGAGTACAATGGAGATGGATGTTCCTGATACAATACAGCCACTTATTAATCAACTCTATAGTGGAGAGTATGGAGAGTTTTGGTCTTATTTGATTGGGGGTGTTCCTGTAGCTAATTTTGTTGGTGCTTTTGTTGTATTTATATTTTTTTTATTTCTTAAAAAGTTCTTTACTAAGGTAGTAATTGAAGCTATGCTTATTCTTGCTAGAAAGACCAAAACAAGTCTAGATGAGCAGATTATTATAGGTCTTAGAAATCCTATTCGATTTGGGTTTATTGTTGTAGGGATACATCTTTTTTTTAAGTTAATTTTTGTAGATAATACTTTTATTAACCTTATCTTAGAATCACTGATTATCTATACTATTTTTTGGGCTATTATCTCTTTATTTGATGCCCTTAGAGATTATCTTTTTAACTATAATAAACTTAATAAACAGCATTCTAAAGAGCTAAGTGCTTTTGGTATTAGAGTTGCTAAGTGGATTTTTATTACTATTGGAATAAGTATGGTTTTACATAATTGGGGTGTAAATGTAACAGGAATTTTTGCCTCATTAGGTTTGGGTGGACTTGCATTTGCCTTAGCTGCAAAAGATACGGCTTCTAATTTATTTGCATCTATTGCACTTTTGCTTGATAACTCTATTACCAAAGGAGAGTGGGTTAAAGTTGCTGGTGTTGAGGGTGTTGTAGAGCTTGTGGGGATGCGTACAACCAAAATTAGATCTTTTGAAAAGTCACTTTTTACTATACCCAATCATCTAATTGCTAATAATCCTATAGAAAACTTTTCTCGTCGTGGTGTACGGCGAATTAAGATGAATATAGGGCTTACTTATGAGACAAGAAGTGAGCAAATAGAAACAATTGTACAAGAGATTCGAGAGATGCTCCAAGAACATCCAAAAATTGCACAGAAAGAGACGCTTTTGGTAAATTTTAATAATTTGGGAGAGAGTACTTTAGATATATTTATTTATGCATTTACAAATACAGCACAATGGAATCATTATTTAGAGATTAGAGAAGATATTAATATAAAAATAATTAAAATTGTAGAAAAAAATCACTCTGATTTTGCTTTTCCATCCCAATCACTTTATATAACAAATCCTTCTAATGTATCTTTACCGAATCCTCAATGCTCTTCATTACCGTTGTAATATCTGCTCGTGCAAATGGCTTTGAAATATGATAATCATATAAATCTTTTTTTGCCTCTATGGCAGTAGGGTCATTAGTAATAGATATTATAATAATACGAGAATGCAAGTTTTTGGTGTTTTCATATTTTCGTATAGCCTGTGTTATCTCTAGACCAAGCTTTCCTGGCATATAGTGATCTAAAAAAAGTATATTGATAAGATTGTCATCTCTATAGGATTGTCTAATTTTTTTGAGGGTTTCTATTCCGTCATAAGCAAAAGATATATCTAGTAAAGGATTTTCTTTTATCATGGCATTAAGTATTTTTACATTCATTTGTACATCATCAGCAATAAGAACACGCATACAAGTAGTGTGATTAGCTTTTGTATCTTGGTGATAAACTGGAAGGTGGTTGGCATCAAAGTGTATATAGTCAGAGATAGAGGCTAGATGATCTTTTATATTGTGTATAAGTTTTTTAATCTCAGGGTTATCCGTGCTTGTGCATAAAGTATTGGTTTTTTTCTTAAAGTCATCAATTATCTCATAGACCTCATCTTTTTTTATAGAAAAAAAGGTGTTATTTAGTTTTTCAGCTATTTTATCCATCTCTACAGAGAAAATATCACTAAAAGAACCATATAGAATATGTAGAGACTCTAAAATACCTTTATCAAAAGTGTATTTACTTTTTGAGAAACGAATCATACCGACCACTTTTTCTTCATTTATAATAGGTATAATAACCTGAGCAGATAAAGAGAGTTTAAAAGGGTTGTCTATAGAGATATTATAGGTTTGATCATAGAGAATATGTGAACTAGAGTAAGGAGATTGTGAAACATAGGCTTTGCCTATCATGCTATTATTCTCTTCTAAAAATTTTATAGAGATTGTATTTTTTTTAATTTTATCATAAAATAATTGTTGTGAAGCATCATAAAACAAGAGGTCTATATTATCACTTGATGTTACTTCTTTTAAGATACAGATAATCTCTGTTGTATTTCCTAATGCATGTGCTAAACTTTCTTTAATTTGATTATATCTATCAACCTGTTGTATATGTATCATATATATTCTCCTCGTACATAATTATTTCAAATAACTACTGTTTTTTAGATTAAAATATAGTCTATATCTCTTGATTATTAATACTTTTGATATGCCTTAAGGTATAATTGTAAAAAATTATTATTAATGGAGATAGTAATGGAGCTTTGAAATCATATCTATGATTACTTTAATCCTATTGCTTTTGACTTAGGATTTATAAAAATTTATTGGTATGGTGTTGCTTATTTACTCGCTTTATTTACTACTCTTTACTTCACTAAATATATTATTAAAAAAGGAAATGCGTAATGACTTCAATAAAAGCCCACGCCAAAGTAAATATATTTCTTAAAATTACAGGACATCAAAATGGCTATCACACTCTTTTATCTCGTTTTGCCTTAGTAGATAATCTTTATGATACTATTACTATCACAGCACAAAAATGTGATAGATTTATCATTGAGGGCTGTGATGGTATTGCTACCTCATCAAATACTATTTACAAAGCCTATCAAGCACTTACAGAGGCAACTCAAAACTCAAAATTAGAACAGTTTTTTAAAGAGCATAAAGTTGTTGTTAGCAAACGCATTCCATCATTAGCAGGTTTGGGGGGTGGGAGTTCGGATGCTGCTGCGTTTATGCGGTTGATGAATACTCTGTGTACTCTTGGTCTCTCTACCCAAGAACTCTCTCGTATTGGGAGCAGTATTGGGGCAGACTTACCATTTTTTATCCACAACTACTCCTCTGCAAATGTTAAAGGCTTTGGTGAGATAGTAGAGGAGTTCAAAGAAGAGCCACTGCATATAGAGACAATGACCCCCCCTATAGGATGTGATACAACTTTAGTCTATAAAACATTTAAAAAGGAGTTTTTATCTAAAATAGATACAAACTCTTTTGATGGCTGGGAAGAGAGAGGCTCTAAAGAGATTTTAGAAGAGATTCAAAATCCACTCTTACTCAATGACCTCTACCTCTCTGCACGAGAACTCTATCCTAATTTAGAAGCGTATGCCCCAAAGGGATGGTATTTTTCTGGAAGTGGAAGTAGTTTTTTTAGGCTTGTATAGTGTTTGAATCACTCCTTTATCTTACTCTACTTTCTGCACTTAATAAAGAGAGTATAAAAGAGTCCAAAATTTCGCAGTTTAATTTTTATTTTGAGAATGACTTTGTTTATGAGACAGATAAATATTATACTAATAGTGTCAAGCTAGAGTGGTTGGCGTATAATAAAAATATTATCTATAATTTTGGGATTGTTCAAGATATGTATACTCCTGCTCATCATGAGATAAATTTTGTGGAGTATGGGGATCATCCTTATACAGGAAGAGTTGAGGGGAATTTTGGGGTTTCTGTGATAGGTGAGGGGAGTATGGTGAGTTTGGATATTGGGATTGGGTATACAGGAGAGTATACTTATGCCAAAGAGGTTATGGATGCTCTTCATAGTCTTTTACCTTCTAATCCTATTTTTGGGGGTTGGGAGTATCAGACTCCTACACGCATTTTGGGTAGAATCTCAATAAGTCAAAAGAATCGTTATATTCTTAGTGATGGGTATTCAGATTTTATCTCTAATATAGGTGCGAGTTTTAGTAATTTTCAATCTAATATTTATGCTGGGTATCAGTGGAGGGTAGGGTGGAACTTGCCAAATGATTTTGGTTTATACTCTAATCTGTCTAAATCTATTAACTATCAAGACCCCACAAACACTCTGCATGCTTATGGTGTAGCAGGTATTCAAGCAGAGTATATAGATAATGACCTCTCAATAGACCATCCAAGTACACCCCAACACCATCAATTACTAACCTTTAATACAGGATTTGCTTTGGCATATTATGATTTTACTGCCTCTATGCTTTTTTCCAAAGAGACCAAAAGATTTCATTCTCAAGATAGTGACTATTTTGGATTTGTAACTATTTTAATTGGATATAGGTTTTAGGGAATAACTAAATGGTAACAAAATACCTCTTTATTGTTACCATAACGATAATCTAAAGGTAGAAGTTATATAATATATCAAATCAAAATAAAGGGTGTTTAATGACAGAGCAACTAGAACCAGAAGTAAAAACTATTGATTTTAGAATTGAAAGAATTCACAGAATGGCAAAAGGTCATTTTGGTGAAGTGCGTTTTGTAGGTATTAAGTTCCATGAAAAAATTGGATGGGTAGCAAAAATACAGTTTGATGAATTTGAAAGTCTTGTAGCAGAGGGTGAAGATGCAATTTCTGCACTAAAAAACCTAAGAAAAAGAGTCAAAAAAATTATAGAACGATATAATACGGTTTGATAGTTTGAAAAAGAATATTATACTTATAGGGTTTATGGGTGTAGGCAAGGGTACTACAGCTAGAGCTTTTGCCAAAGAGTATGGGGTTTTTAATATTGATACAGATGATCTTATAGAATCTAAAGAGAATCGTAAAATCAAAAAAATCTTTGCTAATGAGGGAGAAAAGTATTTTCGTGCATTAGAACAAGAGTCTGCTAATTGGATTGAAGATTATGTAAAAGGGACGCTTATTAGTTGTGGAGGAGGATTTTATAAAGTAAATAACCTCTCTAAACTAGGTACAGTTGTACTTTTGGATGCTTCATTTGAATGGATTTATAATCGTCTTAAAACTGCACCAAATGCTCAAAATAAACTTAAAAAACGCCCACTCTTTACGCAACCAAAAGAGGCAAAAAAACTCTATAATGAGAGAAAAAAAGCTTATTATTCTCTAGCAGATATTATCATAGATATAGAAGATAAAACTTTGGATATGGTAGTCAAAGAGATTGGACAAAAAGTAAAACTCTAATTTATTAGAACAAAATTTATAGTATCTAAGCTTTTTAGGTACTATATCTTTTGTATAGAAAAATACAACAAAATTATTATCATAAATTACTAAAATAATAGGAAAACAGATATGAATATTACTCTATTAGATGCACAAACTTTAGGAGAAGATCTTGATTTAAGTTCTTTAGAGGATTTGGGAACTTTCAATACTTATGCTACTACTTCTTATGATGAGACACTAGAGCGAATTAAAGATAGTGATATTATTATTACTAATAAGGTTTTGATTACAGCCGATATTATGGCACAGGCTCCCAAGCTCAAACTTATTTGTATTGCGGCTACTGGTATGAATAATGTTGACTTGGATGAGGCTAAAAAGAGAGGTATTAGCGTAAAAAATGTTGCAGGATACTCTACTCAGAGTGTAGTACAGCATACTTTTGCTATGGCTTTGTATCTTTTGGAAAAAATGGCATATTATGATAGAATTGTCAAAAGTGCAGAGTGGAGTAATTCAGGGATATTTACAGATGTCTCAAGACCTTTTGGTGAAATAGCCAATAAAAAATGGGGAGTTATTGGGCTTGGTACTATTGGGCGTGAGGTCGCTAAGGTAGCTACTGCATTTGGTGCGGAGGTTGTCTATTACTCTACAAGTGGTGCTAACCTAGACCAAGAGTACACACACTACTCTCTTGAAAAACTTATAAGTGAGTGTGATATTATCTCTATACACTCCCCTCTCAATGAGAAGACATTGAATCTTTTGAATGCTACAAACCTCTCGTTACTCAAAGAGAATGCAATTATTCTCAACCTTGGTCGAGGAGGTATTATTAATGAAGATGCTTTAGCTAAAGAGATAGATTCCAAAAATATTTATGCAGGAACAGATGTTATATCCAAAGAGCCTATAGAAGTAGAGAACCCTCTTATGCTTGTTAAAAATCAAGAGAGACTTTTGATTACTCCACATATTGCTTGGTCAAGTATTGAGGCTAGAATCAAACTCTTAGAGGGAATAGTAGAAAATATTAGACTTTTTCAAGATAAGAGCTAACAATGAAGACTCTTATACTGCATGGATGGGGAGGGAGTGATTCTCCTCATTGGCAAGCAGAACTCGCTGCAACACTTGCAGGTGACTATGGGACTGTGAGTTTCCCTCTTTTAGATAATTGTCACTTCCCTAGCAAAAATAGATGGATAAAGCAAGTAAAGCATATTTTAGAAGAGTTCAAACCAGATACTGTAGTGTGCCACTCTTTGGCAAATAGTTTGTGGTTTTGGTTGTGTGAAGAGGATATTGAACCGATACAAAACCTCTATATGGTAGCCCCACCAAGTCTTAACTGCCAAATAGATACACTAAAAACTTTTTTTCCTGTGCAGATGCCAAAAGATTTGAAGGCTACAAATATTGAAATGGTAGTTTCTGATACTGATCCGTATATTACAATACAAGAGGCTACTATGATAGCAGAGCATTATGCTATTCCTTGTACTGTTATTAGTGATGCAGGACATATTAATGCTGATAGTGGCTATGGAAAATGGGAATGGATAGAAGAGAAAATACAAAGGAAAAGAGATGATTCTTAGTATTGAGTCTAGTTGTGATGATAGCTCTTTAGCAATTACTAATATAAATACAGGACAACTACTCTACCATAAAAAAATATCCCAAGAGCTAGAACACTCTGTCTATGGTGGGGTTGTTCCAGAGTTAGCAAGTAGACTCCATGCGGTAGCACTACCTCAAATTCTTGATGAGGTCAAAGAGTATTTCCCCAAACTTAAAGCTGTTGCAGTGACAAACCAGCCAGGTCTTGGAGTAACGCTACTAGAAGGAATTGCTATGGCAAAGACGCTCAGTGTAGTGCTAAATATTCCTCTTATTGCAGTGCATCATCTCAAAGCACATATCTACTCTTTGTTTATTGAAAAAGAGATACTATCACCACTCTTGGTGCTTTTGATTTCGGGAGGACATACGCAAATTATTCGTATGGAGAGTTTTGATAGAATGGAGATTTTGGCCTCTAGCATAGATGATAGTGTAGGTGAAAGTTTTGATAAGAGTGCTAAGATGATGGGGCTTGGCTACCCTGGAGGTCCTATTATTGAGCAGATGGCAAAAGAGGGTGATGAGGAGAGGTTTGCACTTCCTATTCCTTTGCAACACTCACCACTCATAGCATTCTCTCTCTCTGGACTCAAAAATGCAGTCCGTTTGCTTATAGAAAAGTGCAAAGATAAAGATGGCAACATAGCCTATCAAGATAAATGTGATATATCTGCTAGTTTTCAAAAATCTGTTAAACTACATCTTATTCAAAAGAGTAAAAAAATATTTCAAAAAGAGTCTATAGAAGATTTTGCTATTGTGGGGGGAGCGAGTGCTAATTTGTATATTAGAGAAGCCTATCAAGAGTTATGTACAAAATATAATAAAAAATTACATACAGCACCCCTAGAGTACTGTTCTGATAATGCTGCCATGGTAGGAAGGTATGCTATAGAAGCGTATAATAGAAAAGAGTTTATAGACCCAAACCAAATAGATATAGTCACTACAAAAAAACAATCAACAGGCTCTCTTTTGTAAGGGAGCTAAACTTTAAAGCCCTCTTTACTTTTGCAATACTCTTCCATAAAACATCCTTCACACTCAGGCTTAATTGCCTTGCAACGGTAGCGTCCAAAGAGTACCATAGCTTGGTGTAAAAGATGGAGTTGGGTTTTGAATTTTTTACTTAGTTCTTCTTCTACTTTAGTAGCTGTTGTAGCGTTACTAAGTCCTAGGCGGTGAGCTACCCGAAATACATGTGTATCTACGGCCATTACATTAGCTCCACTATACTCTATCATCACTACATTTGCAGTCTTTTGTCCTACACCTGCTAAGCTCATTAGTTCTTTTTGTGTGAGGGGAATATCTCCTTCATAATTTTCAATAACTGACTGTGCCATTTTAATAAGGTTCTTAGCTTTGTTATTAAAAAAGGAACAGCTTTTAATAAACTCTTTAACTGCATCAAGATTGGCATTTGCTAGTGAGATTACATTTGGATAGGTTTTAAAAAGAGCAGGAGTAATAATATTTACCCGTTTATCAGTACATTGAGCTGAGAGCATTACTGATATTATAAGTTCGTAGAGGTTTTTGTATTCTAGTTCTGTTACACTGTTGGGATAGTGTTCTAAAAAGAGTGCTTTAATAGACTCTATTTCTATTTTTGTAGCTTTTTTGACTGCTTTTAATTTTTTTGATTTACTAAGAGTTTTTTCTCCCATTTATTACCTTTACTTTTTCAAATTATAATAACATAATTTTTTAAGATATAGCTATTTTATTGTTAATAAATGATTTACTTTTGAGCGATATAATCACAAGTAAAATACTTACATACTAAGGTAAAAAATGAAAAAATTGATTAAAGTATCAATAATAGCTGCTACAATGATTACAACAACTGTAATGGCATCAGATATATTAGCTACAGTTGATGGTAGAAATATCACTTCTCAAGATGCTGAGGCATTTGTTCGTGCTACAGCACCCAAAGCAACATTTGACCAGTTACCACCAAAGCAACAGAAAATGATAGCTGAAAGACTTGTGGAGAGAATACTTTTTATAAAAGCTGCTCAAAAAGAGGGTGTAGAAAAAGAGACTGAGTTTAAAGATAATCTGGAAAAGCTCAAAGAAGAGTTACTTGTAAGTCTTTGGATGAAAAAGCAGATGGATAATGCTATTGTAAGTGATAGTGAAGCAAAAGATTTTTATACAAAAAATCCTGATAAATTTCAAGTACCAGAGAGTGTAAGTGCAAGACATATTCTTATTCCTGATGAAAAAACAGCAAAAGAGATTATTGTAGAACTAAAAGAGCTTAAGGGTGATGCACTTAAAGAGAAGTTTATTGAGCTTGCCAAAGCAAAATCAACAGGTCCTACAGGAGCAAAAGGTGGTGACCTTGGAAGCTTTTCAAAAGGACAAATGGTTCCAGAATTTGATACAGCAGTATTTGCTTTGAAAAAAGGTGAAATTACGGTAGCTCCTGTTAAAACACAATTTGGTTTTCATGTTATTTATTTAGAAGATACAAAAGAGGCAAGTACCGTAGCTTTTGATGAAGTAAAAGAGAAAATTGTACAAGCACTGAAGCAACAACAGTTCCAACAGAAATTAAGTGAAGTGGCTAAAGAGCTAAAGTCTAAAGCAAAAATTACTTATCCTGAAGTTCCTGAGAGTATAGAGAAATAATGAAAAAATTTATTATTACAGTAGGTGTTTTTGTGACACTTACTGCAACAAATCTTTTAGCTGATGACCTTAAAAATAGTCTTATGCCTGTAGCTTCTAAATCTTCAGAGCCTAATATAAATCTTGATAACTTAAATGTAGGTGCAAGACCAGGTCCCATAGCAAAACCTAAGTCAAGATCAGGAAAGGCTGTTATTGGTACAGTTAATGGAATTAAAATCTATAAAAAAACTGCTGACCAATTTTTGAAGATGGCAACAAAGGGGAAGGTTACAGATTTTGATAGACTTCCCAAAAAACAGCGTGTAGAGATTGTAAATAATCTTGCTTCTACAGCTTTAATTGAAGCAAAAGCAAAAAAAGAAGTTTCACAAGAAGAAAAAAATAAATTAGCCACCCAATATTGGATGGGACAAAAGATGAAAAAAATTAAAATTTCTGATGCTGAAGCAAAGAAATTTTATAAAGAGAATCAAAAAGCATTTAAGCGTAAAGATGGAAAAACGGTTCCTTATGAAAAAGTTGAAAATTATGTAAAAATGACAATGAAACAGCAAAAATTTGCAAAAAAATTGATGAAAAATGCTAAAGTAGTAGTAAAATAACCCTAAAAGGAAAAAATAGATGTCAACAAAAGTTTTAGATATAGTTAATGCAGGTGTAATAACTGGTGATGATCTTCAAAAAGTTTTTGAAGTTGCTAAGTTAGAAGGGTATGCACTCCCTGCTGTCAATGTCGTGGGAACAGACTCTATTAATGCCGTTCTTGAATCAGCATCAAAAGTAAATTCTCCTGTAGTTATTCAGTTTAGTAATGGAGGGGGAGCTTTTTATGCAGGAAAAGGTCTTTCTTTAGAGAACTCGGATGTATTAGGAAGTATTGCAGGAGCTAAACATGTTCATACTCTAGCTGCAGCGTATGGAGTTCCTGTTATTTTACATACAGATCATGCAGCACGGAAGTTATTGCCATGGATTGATGCACTTTTAGACGCAAGTGAAGCTCATTATAAACAGACAGCTTCACCACTCTTTTCTTCACATATGATAGATCTTTCCGAAGAACCAATTGAAGAAAATATTGCAACTTGTAAAGAGTACCTTAAACGAATGAGTGCTATGGGAATGACACTAGAGATAGAACTAGGTGTAACAGGTGGAGAAGAAGATGGTGTAGATAATACAAATATTGATAACTCTTTGCTTTATACACAACCTGAAGAAGTAGCGTATGCGTATGAAGAGTTAAGCAAGATAAGTGATAAATTTACTATTGCAGCATCATTTGGTAATGTTCATGGAGTCTATAAACCTGGTAATGTTCAGCTTACACCACAGATTTTAGATAATTCTCAAAAATATATTCAGAAAAAGTATAAAACTAAAGAAAAACCTGTTAATTTTGTTTTTCATGGGGGTTCAGGATCTGCATTAGAAGAGATTCGTGAAGCAATTAGTTATGGTGCTATTAAAATGAATATAGATACAGATACACAGTGGGCTTATTGGGATGGAGTTCGTGAGTATGTATCCAAAAATCATGACTATCTTCAAGCTCAAATAGGTAATCCTGATGGAGAAGATAAGCCAAATAAAGGCTATTATGATCCAAGAAAATGGCTAAGAGCAGGACAAGATACTATGGTTTCTAGGCTTGTAAAAGCCTTTGAAGACCTTAATTGTGTAGGAAGAAATTAATTAATATACAATTATATTTACCTAGTCCCATAGAAGAGATTCTCTTTGAGGGACAGCTTTTTTACCTCAAAAGAGATGACCTTATTCATCCTGATTTTTCAGGAAATAAAGCACGAAAATTTCATACTTACCTCTCAAATGACTTCTCAAATATAGAAAAAATAATCTCTTATGGTTCTAATCAATCAAATGCTATGTATTCTTTATCTGTACTTTCAAAGTTTAGAGGATGGAAATTTGAATATAAAGTAGATCATATTCCTGAATATCTCAAAGAAAATCCTCATGGCAACTATGCTAGATCATTAGAAAATGGTATGCTTATTACAGATAATATAAATACAACTACAGGGAAAAATATACTTTATATAGAAGAGGGTGGAAGACAAAGTGAAGCAGAATATGGAATCAAGATTCTAGCTCAAGAGATTGAAGAGTGGAAACTGTTACAAGGTATTAAAAAATTAAATATTTTTCTCCCTTCAGGTACAGGAACAACAGCACTATATCTCCAAAAAAATTCTTCTAATAAAGTTTATACTACACCTTGTGTAGGAGATACGGAGTATCTTAAAAAACAGTTTTCTATGTTAGAAGATAATGAATACAAACATCCTATTATTCTTAATACAGTAAAAAAATATCATTTTGGAAAACTTTATAAAGAGCTTTATACTATGTGGCAGAATTTATATTCTCAAACAGCTATAGAGTTTGATTTACTCTATGATCCTAAAGGTTGGCTGGTTTTATTAGAAAATAGAGAGCTTTTTTCAGAGCCAATACTTTATATTCATCAAGGTGGACTTATTGGAAATGAGAGTATGCTACCACGATATAAACGAAAATATAAAAATATTTTGTAACTTTAAGCAAAAAGAGAAGAAAGTCGGATAATTATAATGTAAGCAGAAGAGTAAAAAACAAAAAAAGAGAAAATAATTTAAAAGAATTGACAAAAACCCTTGACAAAGGAGAAAGAAGGGGCTATAA